>CAJXRJ010000218.1 GCA_913058555.1 uncultured bacterium | reverse complement strand
TCTACACACTGCATATCGTCGGCAGCGTCAGATGTGTATAAGAGACAGGACGATGCCTGACCCACCGCTGTCGGTGCCGCGAACGGTAATGGTGTATTCCGTGCCCCCCGGTTGAAGCCCCGCCGCGGGACCGAGGTCCGACTCCGGACAAGCTGGCACAAATCGAAGGACGTTGGCGTCGGGCAGGCCCGAGGGGAGGAGTCCTGGGGAGAACGCGCCAAGGGGTTGGAATCCGGTCCCGTCGGTGACGTTCACGGTGCTGAGATTCACCGAGCCGAAGTCGATCGGCTGGGTAAATCGCAGCTCGATCGGAGCGTCCAGCTTCCACGTTTGACCCTCTTGGATATTGGCCCCGGTGAACTCGAGGGCGCCGTCCGCCACCGTCAAGGAACTCGTTCCGCCGCAGGCGGCGAGGGCCAGGAGGAGCATGTTGGCGCCGAGGTGCTGGGCCATCGGGAGGCGGATGGAGGGCTTCATGTCATCCTTAGCTTATGCCCCCGGGAAGGGTCACAGCGCCAGTGGCCCAAATCCGAGCGCCCCGGGGGCTCATTCACCCAGTCGTGCTGCGGCCTGAATCACTGTCGGCGCGGCGCGCCCTCTCGAATCGAGCCCCTCCGGTTGGAGCACAAAGGGTTGGGACTCGATGGAGACTCGCTTGCGGCCATGCACCGTCCAGGTCCCCTGGGGTAGCGTCGCGCCGAACAGCAGTTTTCCCGCACGCACGCCGCGGAACTCGAGGTTGACCGTCTGCCCGTCCCGGTCGACGGCGGTCACGCTTCCGTACTCCAGTTCGGTGCCGATCCGAACTCCGCCGACCTCCACTTCCACTGGGAGCCAGGGGGGGACGCGGCATGTGAGGTCCCCAGAAGTCGGCGCTTGCTCGAGGGCGACGGCGGCTTCCGAGGTTCCAAAAGCCGTGCGTGACCTGGTCTTGAGCGACTCTTGTCCTTGGACGTGGGCATGGCTCGGGGGGGAGCCGGTGCTCGTCAGAAAGAAGACCCCCGCCCCGTTGCTTCGGGTCGTGAGCCAGCCCAGCTCGGCGTCTTCGTAGCGGATGCGGCGGGACTCACGCAAGGGTTGACCGGTGGCGTCGAGCAATTGCCCGCGGCGGAGCGGTAACGGTTCGAGTCGAGCTTCCCCGAGGTCGAGGGGCTCGCCGGCGGTGAGCTGAAGCGGCCCGAAGTGGATGGGGCGATGGCCCTCCGCTTGGATCACAAAGGACGCGACCCCGGCGCTCGCGAACATCGTCAGCTGCCCGTCCGCGTCGGCGACGCTTAGCCGGCTTCGGCCCTCGGTGGTGTATTGCAGGAGGGCGCCCTCCATGGGTTGACCTGTGGCACCTGAGACGGCCATGGCGAGCACCTTGGTCCGCGCACCAGCGTTCTTGCTCTTGGCCCCTTGGCCTTCGTTCGCGGGCCTTTTCGGTGAGGCGGTGAGGCGGATCTTGATTGGCCCCGCTCCCCTTGGAAACGGGCCCCGGACCTCGACAGGCTGAATGGGCTGGTTGTGGGCCTCCACAAGCTGCGCGAAGATCCAGTGCTGATCGCCACCCGGGTCCGGCAGGACGATGGGGGAGCCCAGCGCCGCACGCTCCATATGGAACGTGCCCGGCTGGTGGCCACTTCTGGGCCGGCTCGCCCGCGTTCGGCCATCGATGACCTCCTGTTGGGGGGGGATAGCGCTGACCTTGATGCCGACCCAAGGTGTGGGCGCTTCCCCTTCGACGTCGATATGCACTTCGACGGGCGCCTTTCTCGTGAGCGAGCAGGTGGTTGTCCCCACCGTGTCTGGGATCTTCAGTTCCACCGGCTCGTAGCCGGTGACGCTGAGCGTCGCGGTCGTGGGCGTTCTGTTCAGCATCGAATCCAGGATGCGGACGACTCCGGTCTCCGATACGGGGAGCAGCAGCCTTGGCTCGTCTCGGGGGGATTCTCCGGCAGGCGTATGGACGTAGAGCGCGGCGTAGCGCGGCGACAGGGCGCGGAACCAACTCAGGTCGCCTTCAGGTGCCGCGGTGTCGTGGAGCTGGACTTTGAGGGAGTGGGAATCCGGGAGCTGGATTGTGAGAGGCGCCGACGTTTCCCCAGGGGCGAGAGATGGGCGATCGACAATGGCGAACGCCTCGAACTGGCTGATGGCGCCGATGGACCTTCCGGGGCCGGTGGGCCAGGTGATGCGCAGCTCAAAGCTCCCGTCTTCATCGGTGAGGGCCTCGCCGGGGAAGACCGCGCCGTCCGGTTCCCACGGGAGGCCCGGCGTCTTACGGATGCCACCGGCCCCGCGCATCATGATTCGGAACCGTGGGTTGCTGGTGACGAACGCGCCCGCAACGGGGCTGCCAAGCCCGTCGACCACGCGTCCGACGATGCGCTTGGGCCGCGGAATGATGATGTCCCCAACGGAGTGTTCCCCCGAGTCGTTGTCTCCGATGTCCACGTTGACAAAGCGCGCCACCGGGAATCGGATGCTGGTCGGGTCCGGCGTCCAGTCGAAGGGCCAAGCGATGCAGAGGCTGGTGTCATCGATTCGGTCTGGCACGATGCGCCCCTCGTCATCCTCTTCGAACCCGCGCGGAGAGTCCGCGACACGGGGGACTTGGAAGTAGCCGTGTTCGTCGGTGGTCGTTTCCCCGTCATACCGGTAATCACGGCCCTGCATGCCGACCCGGAGGCCCGGGACGGGTTCGCCGCGATCATCGATCGCGCGGCCGGTCACCGTGGTTCCCGCATCGACCGTGACGGTGCGGGGGGCGGCTCGGTCAACGACCAATTTGAGCGCGTGAGACGCACGGGCGTAGCGGTCGTTCCGGATGGTGACGAGGTGCACGAGCGCGTCCCCAGGCGGCACGAACTCCGCGATGCCTTCCGGTCCGGTCACTCCGGCGGCGTAGGGATCGGGGTTCTCGAGCTCCGAACTCATGATGACGATGCCGCCGGAGTCCTTCGACCCGGTAGGGGACACGATCCACCGGATGCCCTGGGCGGGCTCACCGGTGGCCGCGTCGACGATTTTCACCCAGGCGAGCCCGGGAGTGGGGGACCAGGGGGTCGCTGCGGTGGTCCTTCCGATTCCGGACTCCGGGGGCTGGATCGCTGCGGCCTCCTCGCCGCTGGTGATGGGCGCCCCCCCTGCGACCTGTGCCGTGCCCGACGAGTCCACCGGCACAGGGGTGTCCGGGGAGCCGAAGACACCCGCTGTCCAGAGCACGATCGCGCCCGCCGCGGCGATCACCGTCGTCCAAAGGACCGCCGCGGTGGTCCCCGCGCTCGCCGCCCCGACCTTGGTCACCTCCGCGGTCCCCGTGCCGGCGATCCCCGTGGCCACGGCGAGCCAGCGCGGTGCGCCGCCCTCGGACTCCCCCTCGTTGAGTTTCGCCCGGAGCCTGGCCACGCCGCGACTGATGCGCTGGCGCACGGTGTTCGGCTGCACGCCTGTGCGTGCCGCGATCTCGGTGGTCTTCAGGCCCTCGAAGTAGCGCAGCGCGATCGCTGTGCGCTCGTCTTCCCCGAGCTCCATCACCTGCTGGGCGAGCTGGGCTCGGAATTCGACCCTCGCGACGGCCTCTTCCGGAGTGACGCTGCCGTCTCTCTCCGCGAGGGCCACCGACTGCTCCCGGTGGGCCCTTTGACCGGCCCGGCGATACCGCTCGAAGACCACGTTCCGGGCGGTCGCGGCCAGCCATGCCCGGAGTCGGCCAGGGGCCGCGGTCTCCGACAGGCGAAGGGCCCGGACGAGGGTCTCCTGGGCCACGTCTTCGGCTTCGGCGGCATCGAGCACGAGGTGCCGGGTCAGGCTAACGAGCCACTGGCGCTCGGCGAGGAGGTCCTCGATGCGGAGGGGGGGGGATTCAGCCATGGTCATGGGGGAACTCCATTCTGGATGGAAGGGCGCTCTACTGGTCCATGACGTGGCTCGGGAAACCGTGACGGGGTTACCGCTAGTTTTCGCCCGCGGCCTGGGCGTAGGCGGCCTTGAGCGTGGACCGGAGGGCCCCCATGTTGTGCCGTTGGAGGGCTCGTTCGCGGCCGGATTTCGCGAATCGAGACCGTTCCTCGGGGTTGGCGAGGCGGTCCAGGGCGCGGACAACGGCGTCCACGTCCCCGGGCTCCACGAACAGTGCGGCGTCCGGGCCCACCATGGACGCCACAGCACCCCGGTCCGCCACGATGGCGGGGCGCCCGCAGCTCAGGGATTCGAGCAGGCTCATGGGGACGAGTTCGCCCTCCGAATGAATCGCGAAGACGTCAATCCTCCCGAAGAAGCCTGGGGCGTCATTCACGCGGCGGCGCACGAAGATCTCGTTGGAGCCCTTCGCCTGTGCCTTCAAGGCCCCGTAGCAGGGGCCATCACCGACGAGCATGAGGGCGGTCTTGCCGCCGGCGGCATTGCGGCGCTTGACCGCTTCGATGAGCACATCGTGCCCCTTCGACGGTTCCGCGCGCATGAGCGAACCCACCATGAGGATCTCCGGGTCGGGGAGCCGTGCCGCCCGCCACGAGGAGACCAACTCCTGGGGATGGAATCGTTGGATGTCGACCGCGGGAAGGCGCACCTCCGGCTTCGGTCCGAAAGGGGCCCAGGCGTCCGCCAGGGCGGGGCTGGGAGCGAAGAGGAACTCGGCGGCGCCGAGGGCCTTGCGCAAGCGACGCTTCTGGAGGAAAGGCAGGGCTGCGGGGGCCTCAAAGAGCGTGACCGCGAGCCGCAGGCTTTTGCTCTTTTGGATCGTGGCGCCGGCGAGAAGGAGGTCTTGGATGGTGTACACGTGCAGTGTGCGGGCCCCCCTGGACTCGGCGAGATCCGCTAGGCGCTGGGCTCTCTTGGCCGTGGGTTCGCCCACCAATCCGAGGAAGTGCACGGGCGTCGCTGGTGCCTGGAAGTCCGTTTCGACGTCGAGCGGCCGATGGGTCAAAACGAGCTCGTCACTGGCTCCGTCCATGCGTTCGTGTCGCACGAATTCGATCAGGAACCTGGCGAGGCCCCCGACGCCCTGGTGGGGAAGCAGGTGCAGGGCGCGGACATCGGCGATGGGAGACGACTGCATGGGTGTGGGTTCGCTGGGGCGGTCCCACGGGACGCAGGGGGCCGGCTCGGTTAGAGTCCCCGCCATGAAACGAGTCCGGATCGCCACGGCAGCCATTGTCACGAAGGGTAGCGGGCACGACGTGCGCGTGCTCGTCGTGAGGCGCTCCCCCGAGCTGCGCTTTTTTGGGGGCTATTGGGCCTTCCCCGGCGGCGTGGTGGACCCCGCTGATCACGATGGCGACGAAGACGGGGACGGGGCCCACAGCCAATGCGCCCTCCGGGAACTGCTCGAGGAAGTGGGGTTTGCGCCGGCGATGCTCGGGGACTTGGACCCGAAGCTCCGGGATGGGCTCCTCGAGCGTGACAGTGCCGCGGCGTCGGCTGAGTTTCGGCGTTTGACGGACAGCGTCCCAGGTGTGCTGGGGATCGTGCGACCCATCGCGCGTCTCACCACGCCGCCCTTCGCGCCCGTCCTCTACCGAACCCGATTCGTGCACGTGGAGGCGCCCACTGAGTTCGAGCCTGACGTTCGTGAGGGCGAGCTCGTGGACGGTGAGTTTTGCGCCCCCGCCGAGATCCTCGATGCCTGGCGCAGGGGAGAACTGCTCGTGGCGCCGCCCGTGGTGTTCATGCTCGAGCATCTGGCGGAGTGGGGGCTCGAGCGATTCCTGGGGGAGATCCCGGCGGTCACGGCCACCCTCGAGGCGGGCAGGCTGCATCCAATCCGCAACGTGCCGGGCATCATCATGGCGCCCCTGAACACGGAGACGCTTCCACCTGCGACGACGACCAATGCCTACGTTGTGGGGGAGTCGCGCCTATACGTCGTGGATCCCGCGCCCGTGGATCCCAATGAGCAGCAGCGCCTGTTCGATCTGCTGGACGAGCGCATCGCGGGTGGGGGCGAGCTCGTGGGCGTGCTCGTCACCCATCATCACCCCGATCATATTGGCGCCGTGGAGAGCACGGCGAAGCGCTACGACGTGCCTGTGCTCGCCCACGCAGAGACCTTCGCGCGGGTGACTTTTGACGTCGAGAACGCCCGTGAAATCGCGGATGGCGTCGAGCTACCGTTGGGCAACGCGCCCGACGGCACGGAGGGCTGGACCCTCACGGCGCTCCATACGCCCGGCCACGCGCCTGGGCATTTGGCCTTCCGCGAATCGCGCTATGGCGCAGTCATCGGTGGCGACCTGGTCTCGACGGTCTCGACCATCGTGATCGACCCCCCCGAGGGGCATCTTGCGACCTACATCGCGAGCCTCCAACGCACGGCCGAGATCATGGCCGGTGGCGGCGTGCTGCACCCCGCCCATGGGCCGGTGGCATCGGACGGGCATCGCGTGCTCTCGCGTTATCTGCTCCACCGCGAGCGCCGTGAGGAGTCCCTCGTCGGGGCCCTGGCCGACGGCATCAGCGAGGAGAGCGGGCTCGTGGCCCATGTTTACGCTGACGTGGACGAACGCCTCTTCCCGATCGCAGCGCGCTCGCTCCGTGCGGGGCTCGAGAAGCTCGCCGAGGAGGCGCGGGCGAGCGAGTTCTCCCCGGGCTCATGGAGGCCGGAGTAGCCGACTCGGTCTACTTCTTCTCCTTGACCACGAGCGTCACTTCGCTCGACTCCCCCGCGACCACATCGACGTCCTTCGAGGCCTTCCCCTTGACCTGGTGGTTCGCGTCCATGCAAGTCACGGAGAGGTGGTATCGTCCAGGTCGAACGGGACGCTTGAAGGACTGCAGGGTGCCGTCCCAGGGCCAGAGGGACGGGCGCGCGATGCGCTTGGACCGGGAGTTTTGGATGTCCAGCTCCGCCCTGAGCCCCCTTCTGGCCTGATCCTTGATGCGGGAGGGCACCAGGATTCCGATCTCGAGGCGGCCTCCGATGTCACCGAGCTCCAGGGGGACCTGAACCGTGCCCGCTGCGTGCTCGTCGATGCGGAACTGCACCGTCTTGGGAAGGACGAATGAATCGCCCCCCGGGACGACGCGGATGTTCCAGGTCCCCGGCGGCACCTTGGCCGTCGTCATGGAGGAATCCACCGTCCCGAATGGCACGCCGGTGCGGGCGTCTTCGATGGTCGCCGTCCATTGGTTGATCGACGCCATGTCTGGCCCCGTGACCTCGAACTGGACCTTTGGCCCCGTCTCGGGCTTGAGGTGAAGATCGACTTCCAAGTGCTCGAGCCCGATGTCGATCACCTTCACGGCGCTCCACCTCGCACTTCGGACATTGACGTACGCTCCGATGGAGTAACAGCCCGGGGAGCGGAAGATGATCGCAGCGAGCCCCGTTTCGTCCCGCATGATGCGGGCTTTCGACGCGTTCTTGACGGGGATCAACTGGCCGCCTGCGGGATCGATCGATTGCACGACCAACTCGCCCGAGTCCAGAAAGGCAAGGATCGCCCCTTCGATCGTCAAGTGGGCGCTCGGAAGGCCGACCCGTAGATCGACGCCGCTCGATCCCGGCCGAACCACCATGCGCTCTTCGCTGAGGTCGGTGCTGAGGAAGTACGGAACATCGGCCAGAGCCACAAACTTGAATCGACCCGAGCGATCGGCCGTCGTCACAAGCGCAGCGCCTTCGAAGCGTGGGTCGACCGGTGTCAAGTGCACCCGCATGAACGGCAGGGCATACTCTCCGAAGCCACGAAGCGTGCCATCGATCCCCAGGCGCTCCGCGAGGACGATGTCCCCGAAGTGATGGACCACCGCGTCGACGGGTAGTTCCACGGTGACCTTTGCCTGACCGTAGCTCGCGTGGGAGATGACCGCGTCGAACCAGCCGCCGTCCCCGGCGTGGACCTCGAACGTCCCGTCCGCGCGGGTGACAAAGTCGTTCTGGTCGGCGTCCTGCCCGCTTTGGGCCCAGTCGATGTAGTGGACGAGCGCGCCCTCCACGGGCTTGCCGTTCGAAAGGGTGACGCGGCCCGTCATGAGCGCGCCGTAGCGGGACATGCTGCCTTCGACTTCGATCACGGCGCCTGATGGGTGCCTCATCGAGATCGAGCCTTCGACGATGTCATATCCGGGAACGAGCGCCACCCAGGAGATGTTGGGTTGGGCTCCCTTGGCTTCCCTCGTCGGCTCCGGCATGGCCGTGTCGATGCTGAAGGTCCCGGATGCGGTGGGAGCCACTTCCCCGAGGGGAATCTCGGTCCAGTCGCCGTGGGCCTCGAAGAACCGCACGCGGGCGTGGGTGAAGTCCGGGCTGCCTTCATCTTCGTCCCAGTGAAGCGTGCCACGGATTCGAACGTTGCCGGGCCGCGGCGGCATGAGGGGCCGGGGCCAAGGCATGGGCCCTCGGGACAGGGAGGCCCGGGAACTTGACTGCCGCTCTGGCTCGGGCTCCGATCGCGTGGCGCCCGCGGGGGACTCACCGGACGGCTCGGTGCGGCGCCCCTCGGGCACGTCCGCCAGGGAAGGCTCTGCGGCGGGGAGAGCCAGCTGGTTTTCCTCGAGCGTTGGGGCCGCGATGGGATCTTCTGGGACCGTGTCTTGACTCGTCCACGAAGGCGCGATCAGGGCCAATGCCGCCACAGCGGCAAAGGCCGCGACCATCATCACCGCATTCCTGGACGAAGTACCCATGCCAGAGACTAGTCGAGCCCATTGGCGGCGACTACGCCGGGTCCCCGTGATCGGGCCCCCTACCTCGGGCCCCCTACCTCGGGCCTTCGGCACCGGCCGTTAGCGGCGGAACTTCAGGATCGAGCTGAGGATCTTGGCTTTGCCCGGGGTGAGCTTGGTGCGGTTGAACATGTCCCCGGCTCGGCGAATGGCATCGGCCACGGTCGGGTAGGGATGGATGACAGAGCTGAGGGTCCCGAGGGTCGTGCCGTGTTGAACGGCGGTGGTGAGCTCGCCAATCATCTCGCCTGCGTGGGCGGCGACGACGGTGCCGCCGAGGACCTTGCCTTTCTTGTCGTGCACGATCTTGACGAAGCCGTCGGTCTCGTCCTCGAGCACGGCCCGGTCGTTGTCCTTGAGGTCGATCTCGATGATGCCGTGGTCGACGCCCTGTTCCTTCGCGAGGGCCTCGGTGAGCCCGACGTGGGCGACTTCTGGGTCGGTGTAGGTGGCCCAGGGGATCACTAGATCCGAAGCCTTGGCGCGTCCAAAGAAGAGCGCGTTGCGCAGCACCGTGCGAGCGAGGAAGTCGGCCGCGTGGGTGAACTGGTACTTGGACGCGACATCGCCGGCGGCGAAGATATTCTTGTTGCTCGTACGGAGACGGTCGTCGACGGAGACTCCCTTCCGGGGATCGAAGTCCACCCCCGCGTCCCCGAGGCCGATTCCTTTGACGTTGGGGGCGCGTCCGATGGCGAGGAGGACGTGGGTGGCTTCGATCGAGGCTTCCCCTTCTTGGGTGTTGACGACGACGCGTGTCTTCGAACCAGCCTTCTCGAAGCGGGCGACCATCGCATTCAGGCGCAGGTCGACGCCGTCGCGCTGCATGGACGCGGCGACGACCTCCGCGGCCCGGGGGTCATCGTTGCCCATGATGCGCGGGCCCCCTTCCACCAAGGTCACCTTGGTGCCGAAGCGGGCGAAGGACTGCGCCATCTCCGAGCCAATGGGGCCACCGCCTACCACCACGAGGGACTCGGGTAGTTCGGTCAGGGAGAAGAGTGACTGGTTCGTGAGTATCTCGACTTCGTCGAGGCCGGGGATCGGAGGTACCGCGGCCTTGGCGCCGGTGGCGATGACGGCGCGGGCGAAGGACAGCTGAGCGCCCTGGACCTCGAGGGTGGACTCGCCCACGAAGCGGCCTTCGCCAAGGTAGACATCGACGCCGAGATCCTTGAAGCGCGGGGCCGCGGCGTGGCGCGCGATGTCGGACCGTCGCTCCCGCATTCGATCCATGAGCGCTGGGAAGTCCACCGAAACACCCTCAACGTTGACGCCGAGACGTCCGGCGCGGCGGGCTTCCGAGGCGGCGCGGGCCGAGCGGATCAGTGCCTTTGACGGGACGCAGCCGGTGACGAGGCAGTCCCCGCCGAGCAGGTGCTTTTCGACAAGGGCCACCTTCGCCCCAAGGCCTGCCGCGCCGGCCGCCGCCACGAGGCCGGCGGTTCCGCCCCCGAGAACCACCAGGTTGTAACGGCCATCGGGCGTTGGGTTCTGCCACCCGCTCGGGTGCTGTCTCTTATACACATCTCCGAGCCCACGAGACTAGGCATGATCTCG
>CAJXRJ010000217.1 GCA_913058555.1 uncultured bacterium | reverse complement strand
AGAGACAGGCCCCGTTCCGTAGGGTGGCTGCAGTGCGCAGATTGACCGCCCACACTCCGCAATAGGCGCCTGCCTTCCGGATCTGGGCCGTGGACTCGATCGGTGAGGTGGGCCGCTCAGGGTGTATCGTGCCGTCAATCCCGCGGCGCGTCGTGCCGCGGGTCGAAGCCTTGGGCTCGCGCCCATATCCTCCGATACGTTCGACCTGGGAGGATCTTTGAGGCTAAGAACCGCAAAGACATGCGCATCGTTCGACGTGGGTCATGGATCGCGTCGCCGAGAAGGGTCCGCCATGGGCGCTGCATCCTCCGCCGCCAGCGGTCCAGCGCCCGCGCGAGCGATGGCGGGGTCTCGCTTTGCTGGGCTACGAACTCCTCAAGCCGCTCTACGAAGGCGCGCTGGTCCGGATTCCCCGGGGAGCCGTGATAGTGTCCTTGCAGACGGGCGACGTAGCATGCGCTCCCGGGATGTTGACGGTAGCGGTCGAGGACCTCGGTGGTGATCCATGTGCGGCATCGCAGGAGCATCTTCGAGAAGAAGACCTGGTCCTCGAACATACCCCGGAAGTCTTCATCGAATCCACCCGCGAACTTCACGGCCCGGGTTTGCGCCGTGAAGCTGCAGATGGCGGGTGTCTTGGCTCGCTCTTCGAGCACGTCGACGAGGTAGTGGGGGGGGTCCACTGGGCCGTCGGGGAGCTCGAGCGAACGAATCGAGTCCTCCCGACCCACGTAGTCCTGGGACGGGTTCTCGCCCGTCTTGACCCAGCTGAACCACATTTCGGTGGGGCCTGCCACGATCGCACAATCCACATGGGCCTCGAGCAGCTCCACATGCCGCTCGAGTCGCTCGGGATACCAGACATCATCACCGTCCAGGAACGCGACGTACTTGGTCCTGGAGAGGTAAAGACCCAGGTTCCGGGACGCGCTCATGCCGCGGTTCTCGCCGTCAACGTGGCTCGCGGAGCGGACGCGCAGTGGGTCCCGCTTGGCGGCGGCGTGCGCAATGGCTGCGCTGCCGTCGGTCGAACCATCGTTCACGAGGATGAGCTCCCAGCGCGTCAGCGTTTGGGCCTCTACGCTCGCGATCGCCTCGGCCAAAAAGGATTCGGCGTTGAGGAAGATCACGATGACGGATACGAGCGGCTCAGCCATGACCCCACTGCCAAAGCCAGCGCGCAAAGCGCTCCTGTCCCCAGTCGCGAACGATCAGCCGCGGGATAGTGAAAAGACTCTGTCCCGGGAAGGCGGCGGCACTCTGTGAAGTGCAGGCGGTGCGGTAGCCCGCGCGCGCCACTTCTTCGGCCCCCGTCGCCGGGAGATCGCCGTTGGGGTAGGAAAAGTGCTCGACGGGCTCGCCGATGACCTCTTCCAGGGCCGCTTTGCTCCCGGCGATCTCAGCCCATCGGCGCTTGGAATCCACGCGGGACAGGAACGGGTGTCGCTCGGTATGGGAGCCGATCGTCATGCCCTCCTGGTTCGCGAGGCTCTGAACCTCGTCAGCGGTCATGGTGCGCTCATCGCGTCCGGGCCCGGCATCGATCGACGCCGCGTGAGCCCACGCGATGAGTTGCTCGACCTGTCCGTGTCGCCGCTGGGCGGAGCAGGCGGCCAAGTGCCCGTAGACGTCGAGGTACGTGCGCGCCCGCTCGGGGACCGGGCGCTTCTTCTCGCGCCAGCCGTAGGGCTCGGCTCGCCAGCGGGCGAGGTGGTCCTTGCCGGCTTCGGGGACGTGCCACGTCCGAACGGCATCGCCTTGCCCGAGCTCGAGGAGCGCGGGGAGAGGCTTCTGATGCAGCAATGCCTTGCCGACCACATCCCACCACATCGTCTCGCCGCCCGTGTGGAGCCCGGCGGTCGTGACGAACACCGTCGCTGGGATCCCATGGCGAGCCAGGAGCGGCTGGGCGCACTCCAAGTTGTCCAGGTAACCGTCATCGAATGTCACGGCCACCGAACGCTCGATGGCGCCGCCCCCCAGGGACTCACCGAGTTCGCCGATGGAGATCATCCTCGGCAGGGATGCGAGCACTTCGAGGTGGCCGGCAAAGTTCTCCGGACTCACGGCGATGTCCCAGGGGTCACAGGCCGGGCTAGCGATCCGGTGATACATCAGGACGGCCGCGTTCGGCCGAGCCCGGTGGCGGGCGATGGAACCCACGCGCCGGGCCTTCGCTAACCCCGGGACTCTCATTCCCGGGGGGTCCTCTCGAGCAGGAATAGGGTCTCGGTGCCGTACTGCGTCTCCGTTTGCACCGTCTTTTCCACGACGGTGACATCGTCTGGGAAGCGCGACGTTAGATCTTCTTTCCGGAAGGAGATATCGGGAATGCCCGACCATTGCATGAGCTCTCGCGTCTCTTCCCCAAAGGGTGTGAAGACGATCAGAGCCATGCGCTTCCGGAACGACAAGAGCGCGTTGTCCAGGATCGGTTCCCAGTTCGGATTGTGCTCGAGGACATGGCGGAGGAAGATGCAGTCCACGTCGGACCGGTAGCGACAGAGGTCGACGTTCTTGTCGGTCCAGCGGCTCGCGCTCCCGTCGACCCCGATGTACTCCGCATTCTTCACGAATCGCCGGGCATAGGTCAGCCCACAGCCCCAATCCTCGAGCTGCACGCCCGGCAAGTCCACGAACTCCATGCCCATCACGTAGGTAGTGTCATCCCCGTACGAGTCCTGCTTGCGGCCGGTGTAGTTCCAACGGCCTGACATCTGACGCATGTACGCTTCGGTGGGCTTCTCCGCCCGGATGGTGACGAGTACTTGGTAGTCGCGGTCGTCGTGCTCCAGGGCTTTGGGCCGCAGCTCTTCCGCCGCCACCCCTTGCAGGAACGCCGTCGCTGTGAGGACATTACCAGGCGTTTCGATCCGGAGCCGCTCCATGGGAAACCGCTCCAGGAAGAGCGCGTTGGCTGAGGCCTCGGTCAATCCCCAGAACCAGTTCTCACGCCAGGGGCACTCCACGATCTGGGTCAGGCCGGGGGCGGTCGCGAGGACCACGCCGCCGGGCGCCAGGATGCGGTGGAGAGTTTCAACGGCGGCCCGCAGGTCAAAAACGTACTGCAAGGTCTGGGTCAGGATGATGCAGTCGAACGAATCCGATGGGATGTGGGGCGCGTTCGCAAGGTCCGCGACGATCGTGGCGCCCTCGGCCCCCTTCTGCACATGGAGAACATCGTGGGAGGTCACGGCGTCGCCGCCGAAACGCTTCGTGTAGCCGTCGTCGCCGACCTCCAGGACACGGCCGTGGATGTCAGCCGCATGCCGAAGCAAGAAGGCATCCACGTAGTGGCGATCGATGGGCGTGCCGCGGTCGTAGCCGAAGTCCCTGCTGATGGGGGCCAGGGATCGCAAGCTACCGAAGCGCACCCAGCCGACCGGCGGAATGAAGCGCGAGTCCCTGAGACGCCGACGTAGGCGTCTACGGAGTCCCTCAGGCAGCCTCTTCTTGGCGGCCTTCACCACCTTCCGGGGAAGGCGCTGGAGGCGATCCCCGACGGTTTTCGCGGAGAACAGGACCGGATGCTTGTACGGGAGCCACTCGCGGTCGAGGGCTTTGCGGAGCCGGTCGCTCCACGGGCTTCCGGGCTCGAGCGGGTGCTCGAGCAGGTAGGCCTCAAGCCAATGGAGGAACTTCTCGCGCGCCGGGTGCGGCCCGTCGGGGTCGTATTCACCCGTGCGCTGCGCTACGGCGCAGCATGAGTCATCGTGTTGTCTGTAGCGGTCCGAGCAGCGGTCTGTGATCAGGACCGCGGCGTGGCGGAAGACCTTCGAGAAGAAAACCTGGTCTTCGTAGCTGCCCCGGAAGCTGGGGTCGAAGCCTCCGATGCTCTCAAGCAAGCTTCGCCTCACGACCAGGCTGCAGATGCCAGGCAACATCCCGCCGTGGGTTTCGAGGGAGCGAACCAGCAGTTCCGGCGGGTCGATCTTTCGGCCCGGCTCCACGGCCAGTTGGCCCAGGAAGTCGTGGTCACGATCGGCGGCCTCACCCGTCCAGCTGAACCAGTACTCCGTGGGCCCGTATACCATTCCCACTTCGGGGGCGCCCCTGAGGAGATCGATCTGATGCGTCAGCTTGAAGGGCATCCAGATGTCGTCCGCGTCCAGGAACGCGATGAACTCGCCTTGGGACTCAGAAACGCCGCGGTTGCGGGACGCGCTCATCCCTTCGTTCCCGCCTCCGGCGTGGGTGACGTAGCGAATTCGCTCATGGTGTTGGGAGGCGTACTCCCGGGCGATGGCCGAGCCACCGTCCGTCGAGCCATCGTCCACGAGGATGAGTTCCCACTCGTCGAAGGTTTGCGCCAGGACGCTTTCGATCGCTGCTCGGAGGTAGCGCTCGGCTTCGAAGAAGATCATGACGACCGATACGGCCGGTTTGACCGCGTTCGCGGCGTTCTTCTGGTCCACGCTCCGTGGTTCCTCGCCCTGTTTCGTGGATGTCTCCGTCATGATGTTCGACCCAGCTGTAGTTCGTGAAGCTGTGAGAAAAGGCCTCCCTCAGAGAGGAGTCGGTCCCGTTCTCCCTGTTGGACTAGAACCCCGTGATCCAGCACGAGGACGTGGTCGGCCTGTTCGATGGTGGCTAGCCGGTGGGCGATAACCACCATCGTGTAGCGTCCGGCCAGTTCGGCGAGCGCATCCTGGATGACGTTCTCGGTGATGGCATCAAGGGCGTTGGTGGCCTCGTCGAGAACGAGGATCTGTGCGTCGCGAATCAGGGCCCGGGCGAGTGCGATGCGCTGCCTCTGCCCACCGGACAGCCTGACGCCATCCTCACCGAGGACCGTGTCGTACCCGTCCGGAAGTGCCTCGATGAACTCGCTGGCATGGGCCCGTTGGGCGGCTTCCCGCACCGCGGAGTCCGGGGCGTCAGGCCGTCCATAGCGGATATTGTCGGCCACGGTGGCATGGAAGACGTGCGCGTCCTGGCTCACCAGGGCAATCCCCGCGCGCCACGCCGCAAGTTCGAGCTCTGTGAGCTGGACGCCGTCGATGAGGATCTTCCCCTCGGAGGGATCCGCGAAGCGCATGAGAAGGTACGTCAGCGTGCTCTTGCCCGAGCCCGAGGGCCCAACCACGGCCGTGGTGCGGTGCGCCGGAATGTCCGCGGTCACAGCCCTCAGCGCAGCGTCGTCTCCGCCCTGCTCGTCGTACCGGTAGGACACACGCTGGAAGCGGATGCCCTCCTTCAGGCCGGGGAAAGGTCGGTGCCCCCGCGTCAGGTAGGGCTTGTCACCGTCTTCGAGGAAACCCGTCACCGCGCGCACGGCCGGTGCTGAAGCCGCGAGATTCACGCGATCCGCGTCGAGGCGCTGCACCTGCGGCTGCAGTCGGAAGAGGATGAACATGAACGTGAGCACCGCGGGGAGTCGGCCGGGCTCGCTCAGGGAGAGGAGCAGCACGCCAGCGAGCAGCATCGCCACCATCAGCTCCGACATTGGATTGACCAGAGCGCGCAGCCGCTCGACGCGCCAGAAGGCCTGGCTCGTTTCCGTCGACGAGGCCGCGAAGGTCGCCTGTTCGTGGTCTTCCCGCCCAAAGGCGCGGGTCGTTCGTTGGCCCCGCAGGAGTTCGATGCTGCGCTGGGAGAGCCCATTCCACTCCCGGAGCCCTTGCTCGGAGAGCCTGTCGACGCGGCGTCCGATGTGGCGCACGATCCACGAGATGGAGAGCAGCGCTCCGGCCACCGTTAGCGTCATGGGCCAGGAGATCATGAGCAGGGCGATGCCAAACACCGTGATGGTCGCGAGGCGAATCACGATGCCGATCAGCGTCGCCAGCGCGCCGCTTGTCTCCCAGGTCTGGTTCTGCACCAGCGCGATCAGATCGCCGGTCCGCGTGCGTTCGATAAACCCTAGCCTGACGCGCAACGCTTGGTGGATGACGCGCTGACGGAGTGCATCCACAAGTCGTGCGTCCAGGCGTGCAAAGAGGAGTCCATTGACGGCGTTGAGCCCGGCCTTGATCGCCAGGAGGGCAAACATTGAGCCCAGGACGACCTGCATCCGGGCTTCGTCGGACACGCCTCGGAAAGTCCGGTGCAGGGCCCGCCCCAGGGCTCCGCCCGTGTCCTCGTCGAACCCGGCGGGGTTCATGCTGTGGAGTAGCGGAAGGAACAGGCTGATGCCGATGCCCTCGCACAGGCTCGCGACGACGCCGAGACCAAGCAGGGCGCCGACCAGTGATCTTTGGGAGCGTGCCAGGGGCCGAAGAACGCCCACGATGGGAGTCTCCTTCATGATTCGACTCCCACGTTGCCTGGGGGCTTGGGGGGGAAGAAACCCTCCACCGCGCCGCGGAATTCTGCTCCGTGGACGCGCCATCCGGAGCGATCCAGCCGTAGTCCGGCCCAGAGCCGAGCGAAGCCCGTTCCGCCGACCCGAAGCACCGCTGTCGCCCACGCGGCGGTGGACCTGGGGTGGATCCGCCGGGCCATGAAGGACATGCCACGGTAGTAGTTGCGGCGCTTCTGAAGGACGGCTGGACCCAGTGGTTCCTGGCGATGGCGCACGACGGCCTCGGGCGCGTAGTACACCTCGCCGCCCCGCGCGCGGAGTGACCGGAAAAGGAACTCCGTGTCGCAAGCGGCGCCCGACCATGTGCCGACGCCGATGCGTGTATCGAAGCCGCCGAGGACCTGGGCGTGCCCTTTATGGACGCCCAAGTTGTTGCCGCATCCGGCCTTCCATGGCAGCAGTACAGCCAATGGCCCCCGGAAAGTGCGCGCCTTGGGGTGGACGCGTACGCTGGCGGCGACCCCTTCGTTGAGGGCCAAAACGCGTCCGGTCACCACGTGGTGATCGTGGAGAGCGGCGGTCATCGCCTTGACCCAGCTGGGGTCAGGGATGCAGTCGTCATCGGTGAATAGAACGCAGTCAGAGCTCGCTTCGAGCAGGCCGCGATTGCGTTTGACGTTCAATCCGAGGGCCGGCTCCAGGACAACGCGCACCCCCTGACCAGCGTACGCAGCGAGGCGCTCGCGGAGAGGGGCGCCATCCCCGTCGTAGACCACGAGCACCTCTGGCTGCGGCACGCCCTCTTGCGCCACAAGCGCCTGGACCGTCGCCTCCAGATCCGGGCAAGCCCCGTGGGCGGCGACGACCACGGTGGATTTCCTTGGGGCTTTCCCTGGGGCTCTCCCTGGCGCGGAACCGCGTGCGGTAGGAGCGACCTCCTCGAACGCGGTCCGAATGCCCTCGCGGGTGAACGTCTGCTCCACCGAGGCCCAGCGAGACCGCTCAGCCCCACTGAGTTCGGGTGGTGCGTCCAACGCGCGGTCCAGCGCCGCCGCTAGCTTGTCCGGAGAGCGCGGCGGGACGGCTTCGGCAAGGCCCTGGGCGGCCTCGACGAGCCCGCCCACGTCGGTGACGACAAACCGTCTGCGGTAGTGGATCGCGAGGGGAAGGACCGAGCTCTGGGCGGCGGTGCGGTAGGGCAGCGCGACCACGTCCGCGGCGGCGAAGTGGGCCGCCACGTCCTCCGTTGGGATGAAACTGTCCAGCATCGTAACCCGTTCTCCCACGCCCAGGCGTTGGGCCCGTTGCTCGTACTTGGACGCCGCGTCGTAGCACTCGCCTGCGACGACGACACGGGCCCCTGAGTGCGCCATGTGCGGTAGGGCCTCGATGAGATCGTGCACGCCCTTGTACCCGCGGACGAGCCCAAAAAAGAGCACGGTCGGCCCGTCGGGCCATCCGAGCGCTCGTCGCGCGTCCTCCCGCGCTGGCGCGTCGCCCTCCGGCGCCAGGCAGACCAACGGCATGCGGTGAATGGCGGCTTCTTGACCGGTAGAGGTGCCCAGGACCGAGCGGAGCCTCCGCTCCTCCGCCTCTGCGTGAACGATGAAGCGGCCCGCGCCGGCGAGGCCGCGGCGCGCCAGTCGGCGCTGGAAGGGAACCGCGCCGTGGGGTAGGACGTTGTGGCAAATGACGGCGATGCGCCGGCCGTCACCAATCTCACGCCGGAGCGCGGCGACGAGGCCGCGCGTCATCGGGGCAAACCAGGGGTGCCACCATTGAATGAGAACAAGGTCGGGGGAGCTCCTCGCGATGTCCTTGGCCACCTTCCTCCATGTTGCGCGTCGGTAGGGGTCGATGGCCCCCCTCGTTTCCGGACGGGGCTCGACGGCTGGATCGGCTTGGGCCCGTCCGGGGAAGAGCCAACGGGGGTACTGACGGGAGAAGGGGTATAGATCGACCTCGTGCTCGGCCCCGAGAGCCTCCACGATCCGATCCGTGTGCTGCGCGATGCCCCCGCGCAGCGGCGCGGAGGGGCCGACCACCGAGAACCTCATGACGCAGCTGCCTGCGATGCCGGCGGCGGGGTCTCGAGCTCGTAGGGCGGCGGCGCCACTTTGGCGGTGGAGCTGAACTGGAAGAGAATCTCTGCGATCAGTCGACCGATAATGAACTGCGAGCCGAGCAGGCAAGCGATCGCTCCGCCGATGAGCGCGGCGACAGATCCGGCGAGCCACCCGAAGATCAGGAGGCCAATTCCGATCACGACGAGGAGCGCACCTAAACGAATCAACCGTCGCAGGGCGGCAGCAGCCCCGCTGCGAAGGAGCATGACGGTACCGAGGCACGCGACTGTTTCCAGGTAGCGCCACAGCCCGTACTTCGTCTGGCCCGCGAATCGCTCGCGGTGTTGAACCGGCACTTCAGCCACGGAGAAGCCTTGCCCGTGGGCCAGCACGGGGATGAAGCGGTGCATACCCCGCGAGAGATGGATGGTGTCGATGAACGATCGACGATAGGCCTTCAAGCCCGCGTTCATGTCCTGCAGGGGGACACCGGTGACCCACTTGATCGTCCTGTTGAAGACCGCCGTCGCGGCGCGCCGGTGGACCGACTCCTTGCGCTGGTGGCGAACCGCGGCGACCACATCGACTCCTTCGTCCAGCTTGTCGAGAAAAACTGGAATCATCTCGGGAGGGTCCTGAAGGTCCGCGTCGATGGTCACGATGGATTGACCCCGCGCAAGATCGCGGCCTGCCGCCAGCGCGGCGGACTTGCCCTGGTGCTTCTTGAGGGAGATCAGTCGGAAGCGATCGTCCGCTTCGCTGATGGCCCTGGCCTCTTCCACCGACGCATCGGTGCTGCCGTCATTGACGAGCAGGACTTCCCACGTCCTATCTTGCTCGTTCAGCGCGGCACGGAGTGCTGCGGACAGATGGGGTAAGTTGCCGGCCTCGTTCCAAAACGGGACGATGACCGATGCTCTCACCCCAGGCGCAGTTGTTGGTAGCCGATCGCCGAACGGGCCTACAACCTTTGTTTGCATGGGGTGGGAGTAGGCGCGAGTAGGATGGAGGTGGGGCGACCAAGGGCGCTCGAAGCGCACAGCCCCCGCATGGTCAGTTGAATCCGTAGACGTCCAAAGATAGTTCCTTAGGACCCAGGTGATTAGGGAGTGAACGTCGCAATCGCCCGCGTGTAAGTACTAAGAGTCTGGCTGCTTCGTACTTCGGCCACCGGTGGAGATCGTCGGGGTGAATCACCAGCCATGCGGGGCGCCCTGATGCGACGACTCCGATGAATTCGTCCAGGGTGCTCAGCTCCAATGGGCGCGCGTCGGGAGAGTCGCGTAGCACTCGCTTACCGGGTCCTCGATAGTAGGCCACCGGCGCTTCCTGGGTGGCGTAGACGACGGCTTCCGGACGCTCCGCCATGGCCTCGACGGCTGCGCGATACTGGGGGCGCATGCCGTGGGAATCGTGGTAGAGACCGAGGCCCACAAGCTGTTCCAGAATGAGCGCAGCCACGAGGGCGAGGCGGAGCCTGCCGCCGGCGGACAGCGCGCCGCGGGCCGCGAGCATCATCGCAAAAGGGAGAGTAGCGACGGCGTGGTAGCCGGTGACGAAGAGTCGGAAGGACACGGCTAGGAAGATCAGTCCGCTCAGGACACCGAAGGTCATCTCCATCCAGGCCCCCGCATCCCGCCGGGTTCCATTGGGCCTCCGGAACATGCTCGCGAACCCGAACGCGGCCACCGCAAGCATGATCGGTCCCGACAAGAAGCCGAAGCTCGAGAGGAACTGCACCGGGGATCCCTGGCCCTTGTACTTGAGGTGAATGGGAACCAGGTATCCGTAGCGGAGCAGCGCGAAGGCTCCTCCCGCGATCACAAACCCGAGCCAGCCGATCCGGGCGCGCCGTGGGATCATCGACCATGAGTATAGCAGCGCGCCCGGCAAGAAGAACGCCGCCGAAGGA
>CAJXRJ010000216.1 GCA_913058555.1 uncultured bacterium | reverse complement strand
GTGGGCTCGGAGATGTGTATAAGAGACAGGATCAGTCCGAAGTGTACCCAGACGCCGAGGGTCAAAAGCACGGTGGGGTCGGCGTAGTGAAACCCTGTGGTCTTTGCGGCGTGGGCCAATCCGATCCCGACGTTGACGCCCAGTGCGAGCCCCAAGAAACCCGCGAGGGCCGCACGGCGGGTCATCATCGCGAGCTGCGTCAGGTCCGGCAGGCGGCGGAAGACCGCGCCGAACGTCTGGCGCTTCATTTGGCGAAGCAGCAGTAGGTACAGGAAACCGTAGAGCCCTGACAGGACCACCGCTGCACTGGCCAGGGCAGCCGTCAGCACGTGCACCGCGGTGGCGGCGTTCGACGCGCCCCCCGCGGTGAGCTGGGTCATCGACCCGAACATGCTCGCGATCATCTGCAAGACGCCCGCGGTCAAGAGCACGAGGGCGCCCACGGTGGGCTGGCGATGGGTCCAGGTGATCCCAACGAATAGGGCCACCACCCCGAAGGCCACCGCGGAGACGGAGAGCCACCCATCGAATGTGGGGAAACCGCCCACCGCGATGCCATGCAAGGTGAAGAGCCCGAGGTGCAGCACGAAGAGCGCCCGCAAGAGCGGTGTGCGGAAGCGTGAGAGGCGTGGTTCGTTCTCGCCGGCGAAGGCCATGGCGTGGAGAAGCGACACGACCAAGTAGCCGCTCGGCAGGAGCACCATGAGCGCCTGAATGAGCATCGCGATCAGCTTGGGGCTCATGAGGCTTCCTCGGCTTCTTCTGTGATGCGAGCCGTTCCCCTGGGGCTCACACCGGTGCGCATCTCCGACAGGTGCGCGAGGCGCTCGGCGATCCCCTCAGCGATCTCTTTGCCCACTTTCAGGCGGTCGTCGACGCTGACGCCGCCCGTGTAGCTGCCGGCAAGATGGAGGCCGGGCAGCATGCGGCCCGCGCTGACCTTCAGGGCCTCCAGTCGGGGCACATGGCCGGGGCCGTAGCGGGGGATCACGTGGGTCCAGCGCTGGATGTGGGACGCCACCACCCGCGGGCGTCCCTTGCGGGCCGGCGCGTCGGGGTGCGTCGCGCTGTATCCGATGAGCGCTTTCTCGAGCTCGACCACCGCGCGGTCCACCAGCTGGTCCGGGGCGAGCGCCGCCACCGCGCCGCCGCGGAACATGGCCGTGATCGACGTCGTGCCCGACGGCGCGCGCCCGTCGAAGATGTTCGAGATGAAGAGCATGCCGAGGACCCGGGGCGTGCGCGGGTCGCGCCTGGCGTCTTCGTCGGGGGGCACGAGGAAGCCGAAGCCGGGGGGCAACGCAGCGCCTTCCAGGCCGAGGTGCACCGCGGTGACCGCGGCGTGGTCGATGTCACGCAGGGCGTCGAGGTCGAGCCTCTCGGGCGCGCACATGGAAACCAAGGGATGGGCGATGGGCGCGGGGGTGGCAAGCACGAGTTCGCGGCAAGCGAGGGCCTCGCCGGTTTCCAGCACCGCGCGCCAACCGCCGGGGCCGCGGTCGATTTCCGCCACCGGCGTCTGGGTGGAGATCGATCCCTCGAGGGCGCGCTCAAAGCCGCCGACGAGCACGCTGAAGCCGCCCGTGAACGAGAGCAGGTCCGTGGGGGAAGTCGCGGGCCCCGGGGGCGGCGTTGCGCCGGCCTTTTGGGCTGCCTTCTTCGCGCGTTTGGCGGCTTTGCCCCGGGCCATCATGCCGCGCATCAGCCCACCGTGTTCCGCGGCCATGGCCCAGAGCTTCGGGAAGGCGCTCTTTGCACCCAGGTCCTCGATCTCAGCGGCGTACACGCCGCGCACAAAGGCCCCGGCGAAGGTGCGCGTGGCTTCCCTGCCAATGCGCTCGGACAGGAACTCTTCGAAGGTGGGCTCAGGGGCACCCTGGGGCGGCGGGACGAATCGCCGGAAGGGCTCCGACAGGATGCGCCGCTTGGCCCGGCGTGACAGGAGCGGCGTGCGCAGGAGCTTCCCCGGCCCCGAGGGCAGCTCGTGCAGGCCCCCCTGTTGGAAAAGGAAGCGCCGTTTGGCTTCGCTGCGCGACGTGATGAGCTGCGAATCGACGCCGACCGACGCGGCGGCTTCCCGCAGGTGCAGGGCGCCCGCCGGCACCGTGTTGGGTCCGCTTTCGAAGAGGAACCCGCCCACGTCCATCGTGCCCACGACGCCGCCCACGCGCGGCGAGGCTTCGAGCAGGTGCACCCGAAGCCCGCGTTGCCGGAGTTCATGGGCACAGCGCAGGCCCGTCAGGCCCGCGCCCACGACGATGGCGTCGCTCAGCTCAGATCCGTCGGTGGGGTGGCTCATGGTGTGTGGGGCGTGGGCCGAATCAGGTGTTTCGGCTCGGAGGCCACTAAATCAAAGGCTCTCCTAGAGCGTTTTCGAGAAGGTCTGCTGGCCGTTCTCGCCGCGGGCCTTGCGCTCGCGTAGGTATCGATCAAAAACGACGGCGACGTTCCGCATGAGGACCTGGCCGATCCCGGTCAGGCGCAGCTCATCGGGCAGCAGCTCGACGAGCCCGTCCGCGGCCGGCGTCTCGAGCTCTTTCAGTTCAAAAGCGAACGTCTCGTCAAACACGATGCCGTGGTTGGCTTCGACGGAGCGCTTGTCGATGCGACCGTTGCACATCAGCTCGAGGATCACGTCCCGGCGGAGCTTGTCCTCCGCCGACATCGTGTGCCCGCGGTGGGCGGCAAAGCCCCCGCCTGTGGCCATCGCGACGTACTCGGGCTCGTTCGGGATGTTCTGAACGTACGTGCCGTCGATTTCGCCGATGGACGACACGCCCAGGGACAGCATCTCGCGCCCGCGTTGGGTCGTGTAGCCCATGAAGTTCCGGTGCAGCGTCCCTTCAGCGGCGGCCCGGCTGAGCTCGTCGCCGGGCAGGGCGAAGTGGTCGAGTCCTAGATAGACGTAACCGGCTCGATCGAAGGCGGCGATGGCATCCGCAAAGATGTCGAGCTTCTCCTCTGCCCCCGGCATGGCGTCGATGTCCATCGCGTTTTGGTGGCGTTTCATCCACGGCACGTGGGCGTAGTGGAAGAGCGCGACGCGCTCGGGCGCGATGTCGAGAACCGTTTCCACCGTCCGCGCGAAGCCTGCGCGGGTCTGGTGCGGGAGCCCGTAAATCAGGTCCACGTTCACGGACTCCATCCCAGACTGCCGAGCGGCGTCGATCAGGCCGCGGGTCATCTCCTCGGACTGCACCCGCTTGATCGCTTTCTGGACGTCAGGCTCAAAGTCCTGGATGCCCATGGAGATGCGGTTGAAGCCGAGGTCGCTGAGCAAATGGACCTGCTCGTGGGTCGTGACGCGGGGGTCCACTTCGATGGACACCTCGGCGCCGTCCGCGATTCTGAAGCGGTCGGTGATGGACCGGAAGAGGCGCTCCAGCTGGGGCAGCGTGAGGCTGGTGGGGGTGCCGCCGCCCCAGTGGAATTGTTTGACCTCGCGGCGGTGGATGCCGGTGGCCTCCACCGCCGCGAGCTCTGACTCCACCGCATCGAGGTAACGCTCGCGCCGCTCGTCGGACCGCGAGATCTGCACGTTGCAGCCACAGAAGAGGCACAGCTCGGCGCAGAAAGGCACGTGCGTGTAGAGCGACAGCGCCTCCTCCGGCCGCGCGTCGGCGGCCGCAGCGAGACGCTTCGGGTAATCCGCCGGGTCGAAGGCCTTGTCGGGATCCTTCTCCCAGTCGACGGCCGTGGGGTACGACGTGTAGCGCGGCGCCGACGTGGCGTAGCGCTTCAAGAGCTCCTTGGGGACTTCGATCCGCGCGCTCATGCTGAGTGCGGTGCGGTGCTGGGCTGGAGGACGGTCTCCCAGAGGGCCTGCACGCTATCGAGGGGCGTCTTGGGAAGGATGCCGCTGCCGAGGTTGAAGATGAAACCCTTCTGGTCCGCGAAGGCGTCGAGGGTTTGCCGGGCCTTCTGGCGCACGACGTCCGGGGGCCCGAAGAGCGTGCAGGGGTCGAGGTTGCCCTGGAGGGCGACACGATCGCCCACGCGTGCGATGGCTTCCTTGGGGTCCACGCGCCAGTCGATGCCCAGAACGTGGGCGCCGCTGTCGGCCATGACCTCCAGGAGGTGGGCGCAGCCGTTGACGTAGAGGATCACGGGGACGCCGTTGGATTTCGCTTCTTCCACGAGGCGGGCCACGTGGGGCAAGAGCCGCTCGCGGTAGGTGGCGGCGTCGAGGGTGCCGCCCCAGGAGTCGAACACTTGCAGCACGTCGGCGCCGGCGTCGACCTGGTTCTTGAGGTAGCCGATGGAGTTGTCGGTCACGCGCTCGAGCAGTCGGTCGAAGGACTCGGGGTCCCCGAGCATCATCTCCTTCGTGTTCTCGAAGTTGCGCGAGGACTGGCCCTCGACCATGTAGCTGGCCACCGTGAAGGGCGCGCCGCAGAAGCCGATGATGGCGCGCTCGTCACCGAGCTCCGCGCGGACGTTGCGGATGGAGTCGCCCAGGAAGCCCGTTGCCTCCGTCGCGTCGAAGTCGGTCAGGCGCTCCACGTCGTCCCGGGTCCGAATCGGAGGGCCCAGCAGGGGCCCCCGGCCCTCCACGAACTCGACCTCCATGCCCATGGCGCCCGGGGGCACCAGGATGTCGCAGAAGATCACCGCGGCGTCCATGCCGTAGCGGCGGATGGGCTGCATGGTGACCTCGGCGGCCTTCTCGGGGTCATGGACCATGCCGAGGAAGGTGGAGCCGCTCCGGACCTCGCGGTACTCGGGCAGGTAGCGGCCTGCCTGACGCATCATCCATGCGGGGGGGCGATCGGTCTCTTCGCCGCGGCAAGCGGCGAGGAATCGTGTTCTGGAGTTCATCGGTTTCAGCCTGGGCGTGCACCCCGGTGAGTGGGGGGGCACCGAAGGTGGCGGTGGAGCCGGGATCGACCGGCGCCGGGCGGCGCGAAGTCGGGCTCTGGGTTCCCTTTGCTAGTGCGGCGAAGGGGACCCAATGGGCCCCCTGAGGGGCGAAGAGTGTAGCCCGCATTCGGCGCGGCTCACGGGTCCGCGCCGATCTCTCGCGGCGGACGAATCCACGCGCTCCATCTCCCAAGAGGTTGTGGGCCCCATGGCCCCGGCTGGCGCCCCGGGGCTTCAAGCCCCCAGGCAACCGTCGCGTCCTACTTACGCAGGAGGGCGCTCTTGTCGAGCGTCATCAGGAAGGTCACCACGAACGCTGCGAGGGCACCGACACACAGGAAGCTCAAGGCGTCGCCCCAGGCCGCGTCCAGCTCAAGGGTGCTACGCAGGCCAACCCCGCAGACCCCAAAGAGGGCGGCGAGGCCGAGAAATAGGGCTGAAAGACGGGGTGAAGTCATGGCGGCGGGGCAGCTACTGCCCACAAGCTGCGCTTACCATCGGCTGTGGATCTGGAAACTTGCTTACGAGCGCATGATTCCGCCTTCATTCCGGGGGCCTTCCGGCGCCGGCTCCCTATTCGGTCGCCTTCTTTCGGATCCCGCTTCCGATGCCACCTTCGGTGAGGTCCGCTGTCACGGGGCGATCCGCACTCCAGTCGCCCTCCCCAAGGAAGGGCAAGCGCACCTGGATGACGCACCCGGACTGCCCGTCGCCTCGGTTGAAGGCTCGAATTGAGCCACGGTGGAGCTCGGAGACCTTGTGGGCGATCGCCAGGCCGAGCCCGGTCCCGCGTCCCGAGGTCTGTTCGGACTCCGCCTGTTTGAACGGCTCAAAGACCGTGGCGATCAGGTCCTCCGGCATGCCGGGTCCCTGATCTCGAACCTGGATGACCGCGTGGGGACGCTGGCTCGGCTTGGGTCCGGTGGTGTCGGGCCCCGTCCCGGCGAGTTCCCCGTGGACCGAAACGTGCACGGCGCTGCCCCGCGGAGAGAAACGAATGGCGTTCCGAATGAGGTTCTCGACGGCGGACGAAACCAGCTCGGGATCGCCCCAAGTGGGCTCGTCGAAGAACTCGAAGTCGTCCGCGAGCTCGAGCTCGATGTGGACGTCGTGGGTCAGGGCCTGGGCCTTCGATCGGCTGACGGCTTCCACGAGGAGGTCATGGAACCAGAACTCCTCGTTCTTTTGGAGGCGCTCCTCGTAGTCGATGCGCGCCAAGGTTAGGAAGCTCTCGACCATTTTTCCGAGTCGGGCCATCTGGTCCGCCGTGTCCTCGATGAAGTCCTCGAGTTCACCGACCGGTCGCTCGCGGCGGCGCAGCCGGCGCGCCTCCGTCAAAACGACCGCGATGGGCGTCTTCAGCTCGTGGCTGACGTTTGAAATGAACCGTTCCTGGGCCTGGTAGCCCGCTTCGATTCGGTCGAGGGCGAAGTTCAGTTCCCGCTGGGCCTCGTTCACCTCGCTGCCGATCTCCGGCATGGTGATGCGCGTCTCGTCGATGCGCTCAGGCGCCACGCCCCGGGCCGACTCGGTGATCTTGCGCAGGGGTTCGAGGGCGGACCCCACGATGACCCAGGCCGCGGCAGTCCCGCCGACCAGGGCCGTGGCCGCGGCGCCGAGGGCCAGGCGGATGAGCCAGTTGTAGTGCTCGTAGTCGCCCTTGAAGATGTTCCCGCGATCCAAAACGATCAGGCCCGCGATGATCGTGCCCAGGATGACGCCAAAGCTCAGGGCGAACCAGATCGTGAGCTGGGTCCGCAGCGATAACGGCTTGAAGTCGCCATCCTCGGCCGTCTTGAGGGCCGTGCTGGCCCCAGCGTCGGCCACGGGGGGCACAGCTCCAGCCCGAACGCCAGCATGGGCCTCCGGCACCGTCGACTCATTGTCGATGCCGCTATTCGCGGCGATGTCCGGTGCCGTGCTCAATCGTGTGGTTTAGGCGTCGCCGCGGCCAAAGCGGTAGCCGGTGCCGATCACAGTGTGGATCAGCCTCTCAGCGAACGGCTTGTCGACCTTGCGGCGAAGGTTGGATATGTAGACGTCGACGACGTTGCTCGTCGGCTCGTAATTCATGTCCCAGACTTTCTCCGTGATGACGCTCCTGGAAAGCACTTTGTCTGGGTTTCGCAGCAAGAACTCGAGCAAGGCGAACTCCTTGGCGGTCAGCTTGACCCGATCCTCGCCACGGCGAACGGTGCGCTTGGCGAGGTCCATCTCGATGTCGCCGTACTTGAGCTTGGTGGATTCTGAGGCCGCGCCCCGGCGCAGGAGCGCGCGGACGCGGGCGATCAGCTCGTCCACTTCGAACGGCTTCGTGAGGTAGTCATCTGCCCCCGAGTCGAGCCCCGCCACCTTGCGGGCCGTGCCCGACAGGGCCGTGAGCATCAGGATCGGCGCCTTGATGCCCATGCGGCGCACGTTGCGGCAAAGGTCGATTCCATCGCGGTCGGGGAGCATGAGGTCGAGAACGTACAGGTCGTACGTATCCGCCGCCGCCAGCTCTTCGGCTTCGTAGCCGGTGCCGACGGTATCGACTCCATAGTCGAGCTCTTGGAGGGACTTGGCGACGGACTCTGCCATCTTCGGATTGTCTTCGACGACGAGGATGCGCATGGCAATTAGGGGTCAGAGAGAGGGAGAGGCGCCCCGGACGGGGACACGGCCCAGCCCCCGGACGGGGGCTCTTGGCGCGTGGCTGGGGCGGCTCAGCGGGTGCCACCATGCAAAGCGGGGGTGATACGGGCCTTTATGACTCTCAGAGAAATGGCTTCAAGGGCCTTTCCCAGGCTCAAATCCGAACACAGGACCCGGGAAACAAGGTCTCCACTTCGTCCGCCAGGTGCCGGTGGCAGGTGAACATCACCACCTGGGCCCCCTGCTCCACCATCTTGCCGAGGCCACGCAGCATGCCCCTGCGGCGCCCTTGATCCCAGTGGACCAGGGCCTCGTCCAGGAGTAAGGGAAGCTGTCCATGGCCCGAAGCTCCCTGGATCTCCATCGCCGCGGCGATTCGCAGGCACAGGTGGATTTGCTCCCGCGTGCCGCGGCTCAGGGGTTCATCCACCGGGACCCTCACGCCGCCCGGGCCTCGCACCGAGAGGCCCCCCTCGTCGCCCCCGTAGTGGATCTCCCCGTAGCGGCCGCCCGTGACCTCGGCGACGAGGTCCGATGCTGCCCCCAGGATCGACGACTGGTGGGCCGCCCGGTGCCGCCGCTCCCCTTCCTCGAGAAGCGCTCGGAGCAGGGCTAGCCGATCATGGCGCTCCATCACTTCGGCCCGCTCCTCCCGTAGACCGAGCACCTCGGAGTCGATCTCTGACGCAGTGCGTGTGGGCCTCTCCCGGGCGAGTCGCTCCTGGGCGCGCACGAGCTCGTCGCGCTCGCGCCCGGCCTCGATCTTTGCCGCGCCTAATTCCATCTCCACGCGCCGGGGCTCTGCCCCGTCGAAGGAGCCCTCTTCACGGGCGACGTCGAGGCGCGGGTCGCCTTCGATGTCCGCCATGAGCGGATCGCCCTCCAGTTCCCGGAGGGCGCCGATACTCCGTTCGCGCTGGGTCCACGCTTCCTCAAGCCGTCGGTGAGCACGCTCGGGCACTGGCTCTCCGGGCACCGCGGCACGCAGGGCCGCGCTGCACGAGTCGAACCGTTCGCTGCAGTCGCGAAGGTGCGCCTCGGCCTTCTCGAGATCGCGCTCGGCCCGTCTTCGCTCGGCCATGTCGCGCTCCCAAGCGGTGTGCCGTGTGCGGGCCTCCTGCAAGGCTCGGCGGAGGGCGCTGGGCGCCGCGGGCGCGGACTCCACCGGCAGGTCTAGCTCGTCGGCGAGCGCGAGCCAGCGGGACTCCATGGCCTCAATGCGCCCTAGGGCTTCCCTGCGGGTCACGGCCCTGGCTTCCGCGCCCAAACGTGCGGTATTGGCCGCTTCGAGACGCTCGATCGATCGCAGCAGCACGTCAGGGGAGAGGGTGACGGCCGGGTCCATCCCGATCGCGGCAGCAGCGTCTCTCGCAGCGCGGGCGGCAGCGTTGTCTTGGGCGGCCCGGGATCCGGCTGCGATCGCTCCCGCCCGCCAGGCGAAGGGGACCGCGGCCAACGAACCCAGCACCGCGAGGGGAGTGCTTCCCCAGCTGAATCCAAAGCCCGCGCAGATGGCTGCGGCGGCTACGCCCACGGCGCAGATCGTCAGGTCGCGCTTACCGAGCGCCGATTTGCCGCTCGCTGCGTTGCCGTCCCGCGCGGCGAGCTGCCATTTGGCTGCCAACCCGGCGACTTCGCGCAGGGCCGCCACGTCCACGACGGGCTGGTCCTGTGCCGAGGTGTCCGCCAGGGCCGCTGCCCAGTGGGAGCGCGCGGCCGACAAAAGTTCGCGCACCCGCTCCCCGCTTTCCTCGGCGCGCTGTCCCTGGCGGTCCCATTCGGCCTCCTCGCGGGTGACGGCGTCGATCTCCCCTTCGATCTCGAGGGCGCGCTCGTCGCGATCCTCCAGCGGCGGCTCAGGGCGGGCGAGGCGCTCCCTGGATTCGGCGACGGCGTCCTCCGCTTCGTCGAGGGCCTGGAGGATTGGCCCCGGCGCGGGGGGAATCTCCGGCCCGAGCGCGTCCAGGCGAACGCCGTCGAACTCCCTGGCGCTGCGCACGCTGCGGGCCACCCGTTCGATGAGGGCGAGAGCCCGCAGCTCGAGCTCCAGTTCGGTCACTCGCTTTTCAAGGCGCCGGGCCTCCCCTGCGCGCCGGGTGACTTCGCCCTCGAGGGCGGTGAGCCCGCGCTCCACTGCGCGGGTTCCGCGGGATTCTTCGGCGAGCTTGGCGAGGGCCGCGTCGATGGCGTATGCGCGCGTCTTCTTCGAGCGACGATCCGGCCGCCAGAGACCTGTCCGTTCCTGATCGAGGGCGCCCATGAGGGCCCTCAGCGGAACCCCGTGGGCGGCATCGCCCATGAGCAACCGGTCCAGCTCTTCCCCTGGGCCACGTCGAAACTCAAGCGCATCATCGGGGGTCAGGCAGTGGGTTTCCGCGAAGAGGCGAGCCGACACGCCCTCCGTGGCCGCGAGAGGCCCGTTGCCGCGCTCGAAGGAAGGCGCGTCGCTGCCCGTTGTCCAAATCCGCATGGAAGGGCCGCGGCCCAGTCGGCGTTCGACCCGGCTTCGGGTCTCGCCCCACCGGAACTCGCCGGCCACGTGCAGTTCCTCATGCTCCGAAGCGCCGTACGGGTGCCGTGAGCCCACCGCGGGCTCAAAGCCGAAGAGCAGCGTCTGGATCGCCCGCTGCAGGGACGACTTTCCGGCCTCGTTTGCGCCCACGAAGACGGTGATCCCGGGTCCCAGCCCGAAGTCCTGTCTCTTATACACATCTCCGAGCCCACGAGACTAGGCATGATCTCG
>CAJXRJ010000215.1 GCA_913058555.1 uncultured bacterium | reverse complement strand
GAGGCGTCCGATGGACGACATTCTGAATAGCCGACTTGTTCAACGGCCTGCTAGGAGCTGCGCCTCATCTGAAGTCCACCCGCGCAGCGGCCGTGAAGTTCGAGGTGGGCGTGCCCTGAATCGAGTCACGATGCCAAGCCTGGAAGACCAGGGTCGTGCCCGCATGGACCTCCAAGGCTGGGCCCGGCCCTTGGGGGAGGCTGCGAAAGTCGACGGCCAGGGAAGCGATGCCCGACGCGTCCGCCGTCAGGACCTGACCCGGACCGAGGAGTCGCCTCACCGGAGCGGCGAGGCAGAGGATGCCGTCGCTGCCCGCAGGAAACGGCGTGATGCCGACACTGGGGCCCATCAGCACAACGGCAAGCTGATGGGGCGGAAGGGACGTCAAGGTCAACTCGAGTCCATTATCGACCGCCTTCTGCGAACCCGTGGCGAAGAGTTCGCCGGGGAATCCCGAGGAGTTGGCCTCGGGAATGCAGTCGATTGGCGTGCGGTCAAAGTTATAGCGCACTGCGCCAATGTCCGATGGTCCGGCCGGCCAGGGCAGTCCCCTTTGATCCTTGCCCATGGCGGGCGCCACGGCGCCGGCTCCAATCAAGGGACTCCCCCTTCGTGGCCGCGACGTAGGAGTGAGCCCCCCGTTGTCTCGGACCCGGCCAAGATTCGCGTCCACGCCAATGGGACTACGCCCCACGAGATCCCCGTTGAGTCCGTCTTGGAACGCTTGAGCGTTGCTACCGACAACCTCTCCGATCAAGTTGTTCCCGCCCGAGAGCGGCGACCCGAGAATGTCGCCGTAGTACGCGTAGTGATTGGCGCCTGCGACGACGGTGTTGCTCAAGATCACGTTCCCAAGGAGCGATTCAACGGTCAACCCTGCCCGGTACTCTTGGAACGGGTACATCGGTGTGTCGTTGTCGTAGATCGTGCAGTGATCGAGTCGGGTCGGGTTTCCCGCGAGCGGTGCGATCCTGAACCCAGAGGCGCGGTTCTTGGCAATCGTCGTGTTTGTGATCGTCGCGTCGCCGGACTGGAGAAAGCCCAGTCCTCCGCCCACGCTGTAGTTCTTCGTGATCGTCGTGCCGTCGATGCGAACCGAAGGCGATGAGATGCTGAACGCGCTGCCGCGAACACACCGGTTGCGGTAGAAGAGCGAGTCCTTGATCGTGACCACGCCCGTGCCGTAAGCGAGGACACCACCACCGATGTTGATGAAGGAGAGGCAGCGGTTCTCGGAAATGGTGCAGTTCCGGAGCGTCAAGTCCCCCGCCTGATGGGTGTGATAGATCCCGCCGGCACCGACTTGAAGGCCGTTCGCCTCGTTGCTGCTCACGGTGGAATTGCGCAGCAACAGGGAGCCATCGTTTCGGATACCCCCCGACTCGCCGAAGCCGTTCGTGATGGTCAAGCCGTCGATGACAACGCTGGCACCGGCTAGGACCTTCATCACCGTCGTCAGCCGCGACCCGTCGAGGATCGTCGTTCCAGCGCCGTCCGTGCCGACTAAGTGAACATCGGCGGAGACAACGACGTTCTCAGGATAGGTGCCGGCGGCGATCCGGATCACCTCGCCCGGAACCGCCACGGAGAGAGCTTCCGCCAGCGTGCAGAAGGGCGCCGCTTGGGAACCGTCGGATTGGGAGCACGGGGCGGCGGCGTCGACGAACAGGTCGAAGGGCACGGCGCGGGCGCGGGCGTGTGCGAGCACGCATGATGCGAAGAATGGGGCTACGAGCATGCATCCACTCTACGCCGGCACGTGAGTCGTCGCTTGGTGCAAGGGCCGAGGTGGAGGAGCAATCCGCCGCGCAACGGCGGTAAGGCACCAGGAGACGGTGTGGGTGCCACCTGAACGCCAATTCCCGTCTCGATCAGCCCGCCTCTTCTGTAATCAGTGACATCAGTCGTGCGCGGGCAAAGGACCACTCACGCGCCACGCTACGCTCCGAGATCCCCATCGCATGGGCCGTCTCCCCCACGGTCAAGCCAGCGATGAACCGGAAGCGCGTCACGTCGGCGGCCCGGGGGTCTTCTTCCTGAAGGCGCTGCAGCGCACCGTCCAGCGCGACCATCTTGTCCGACTCCATCTCCACCGGGGCTTCCGGTGAGCCCAAAGTGACGCGCTGGAAATCGCCACCCCGTTTCTGGCTTCGCACGCGCCGGGCGTGGTCGATGAGCACTCGCTGCATCGCCTGGGCCGCTGCAGCATAGAACTGGCGTCGGTCGTCCCAGTCCAGTTCGACGTCACCCATCAAGCGCCCATAAGCCTCATGCACAAGCGCCGTCGCCTGCAACGTGTGCCCGGCCCGCTCCCCCGCCATGCGGTGGCGGGCGATCGCCCGCAGCTCGTCATACACAAGGGGCAAGATGCGCCCCTCGGCACCTTCGGGCGTCTCCCTGAAAATCCGCGTGATCTCGCCGGCACGCGCGTTTGGTTCCTCAGTCGTCATCGGGGAGAGGAGTGTACGCCTCTTCCGAGGATCATTGCGGGCTCAGAGCCTGAGCCGGATGGCCTCGATGCGCTCCCGTAGCTCCTGCAGACCCTTGTGGCCTTGACCGCGCGACGCCACGTCCCCCTCGAGCACCTTCTCCAGGAGCTTCATCGCCCGTTCCAGATCCCCACGCCTCTCGCAGAACTCCGCAAGGTTCATCCTCGGGGATCGGAGGTGGCCGGGGGACACTCGGCCCTGCTCGTACACTTCGATCGCTTCTTCAAAGACCGGGAGAGCCTCATCGGAGTCATGCAACATCAGGATGCGGCCGAAGCTGGTCAAGGCGAAGCCAAGCTCTGACACATCACGCGTGGGCGTCTCACGGTACATCTGGACCGCCTCCCGCGTCATCTCGATGCCCGCGTCATCGCCGTTCCATGCAAGGTGGCCACCGAGGTTGAGCAGGCTCCAAGCGAGGCTCGGATGGTTCATTCCCGCGTAGGTGACGCGATTGACGGCCAAGGCCTGCCGAAGGACCTCGATGCCCTCGTCTTTCCTTCCCACCTGGCAATACAACATGCCGAGCCCCTCCGCCGTCTTGGCGTACGCCGGATGATCCTCACCGTAGAGCTTCTCCCAGATCGTGAGGGCCTCCTCCGAAAGCGCGATCGCCTCGTTGTACTTACCTGTCACGGCCAAGTACTCGGCCCTTGATCGCAAGGCTTCGGCGTGTTCCTCACTCGGTTGATCCCGATTCAACCCGAAGATGCGCAGGGCCTCCTGGAACTGCTCCTCGGCGTCTCCCCCTCCGTGCTGAGCCTTCGCGAGCTCGTAGCGCACTCGCCCGACGTTCGGATGATCGTCTCCGTGCAAGGCGATCTCCATGGCGAGCGCCTCGCCCAGGAGTTTCCTTCCACGAATCGCATCGCCGCCCCTGCCGCAAGCATTGCCCAATTCGAGGAGGGTGGCCGCTAGCTCCGGGTTCGGGCCGTCGGAGAGCATTCGACGAAGCTCCAGTGATTCTTCGAGCAACTGCCGGGCACGGTCGAAGTCCGCGAGGCGTGAGTAGACCCGGCCCGCCGCCCTCAGGAGCGTTGCGCGGGCTTCTGGATCCCCCCCGTCCGCTTGCTGAAGGCGACCCACCGCGGCTGTTAGCAGAGCCCGTGTCTCGCTATTCGCCCCGGGTTTCCATGGATCCGCGCTCTCATACAAGCCCACGAGGTGATCCATGAGCTCATGGCGGCCCGAACGCTCGGCTTCGATTTTGTCCGACTTGACGGAGTTGGAGCGCGCCAGAAGCACGGTCGCGCCGCCGGAGATCCCAATCGCCACAAGCGCCACGGCGGCGATCGCCGAGGCGTGCTTGTGGCGCGCAAGAAAGCGGCTCCCCCGGTACGGCAGGGAATCGGCGCGCGCGTGCACGGGGAACTGGTCGAGATGCCGCTGAATGTCGTCCCCAAGCGCGCCCGCATTCGGATAGCGGCGGTGGGGCTCCTTGCGCAAGGCCATCAGCGTGATGGTGTCGAGATCCCCCCGGAGCCTTCGATGCAGGCCGGAGGACGCCTGCTTGCGCGTGGCGAGTCGCCGGCTGGGCGGGACCACAGGCGCATCGCAAATCGCCTGGGCCAGGCCAAGGGCAGAATCCGCCCCTGCTTCGTAGGGCAGCTCGCCCGTCAGTAACAAATAGAGCAATACCCCGAGGGCATACGTGTCCGTGGCGGTCGAAATGTCGCCGCCGCGTAGCTGTTCAGGACTGGCATACGCAGGGGTCATCGGCGTGACGCCCGTGCCCGTTTCAAAGGGCGACGCCGCGGCATGCCCCCGCTCGAGCTTCGCGATACCGAAGTCGAGCAGTTTCACATCACCCGTCGACGAGACCAGCACATTCGCGGGCTTGACGTCCCGGTGAACGACTCCGCTCTGGTGGGCGTGTTCGAGCGCGTGGCAGACCTTGAGCACGAGGCGCAGGCGCTCCTCGACATCCGATTCACGACCCGCGCAGTACTCGTCGATCGGCTCGCCGTCGACATACTCCATCACGAAGTATGGCCGCCCGTCCGGCGCGACTCCACCGTCGTAGAGCGACGCGATCGCCGGATGGGAGAGCCCGGCGAGGATCTCCCGCTCGCTCCGGAAGCGCGCTTTGGTCGCCTCATCGCGAACGTGGGACCTCAGGATCTTGATCGCGACCGTCTGCTGGAACTCGCCGTCGACCCTCTCGGCCAACCAGACGGAGCCCATGCCCCCCTCCCCCAGTAGAGACTTGATGGCGTAGGGGCCGATCCGTTCCCCCGTTCGATCCCCATGGTCGAGCCCAGCAAACGGCACTTCCCCGAAGAATGCATCGGCCTCATCCGACATGCCCAGGAGCTCGCGAACGGCCCGGACCACACCCGGGTCATCACAGGCCGAGAGGCGCGCCTCCTGCTCCACCGGCGGAAGGCCTTCCAGCTCGAGGAACAACTCCTTCGCGGTCGGTTTCGAATCGGGCTCCATGGCTGGGCTAGATCCTACGCCACGCCCTAAATCTTGAGCAGGGCCAAGCACCGGACCCGGCCCGCGAAGCCGGCCGTTGAACGTTGGATGCTCTCAGCAGCAAAGTCCCTAGATCGAAGCTCTGCCGCGATGGAGCCGTGCGATTTACCGTCCAGGGGGCCCCCCCACGCGCCCATCTTGCTCGCGCAGGTCCGAGAGGAGTGGGTCGTCGAAGCTGATGCGTTCGATGAGCTCCCGTAGGACCAGCCGCTCCTCCGCGATTTCCTCGTCGGTCCCATGGCGCTCCACGGTCATCCAATCCGGATTCCAAAGGACCATCGAATCCGCCAGCCAGACGACCGTCGCCGGGTCCGCGCAGAGGGCGAATCCGTACAAGGCTTGGTTCGCTGCGAAGCTCCCCTCCCGGTGAACCTCCCAGATCTCATGGAAGAACTCGCCGTTCTCTGAGGGAAGGAAACCCGAGGAGACACGCGTCCGCCCGGGCCCGAAGCCATCGAGCAGAAGCTCGATCCTCCCGCTCCAGGCTTCGATGGTCGCCAGCGGCAACACGGGGGCGCCCGTACCGTTAGGACTCCAGGCGACGGCCCCATGGGTCCCCAGCATACCTCCGATCTGTAGCTCTCCCCGGTTGCCCTCGATGCGGTCGACCAAGCCGTCGGTCCCGGCGTACCCCGGAAGTCGGAAGGTGAACCGCCGGGACGGCTCGACGTACCGGCCCACGAGGACATCACCGTGGAGGGGCGGTCTTTGGGCGCAGGAAACCAACGAGAGCAGGCCGAGCAGCGCAGTCTGCCCTCGCGCGCACCTGGCGAGCGCGTCGGATAGGGATTGGAGCATCGGCATCACCAGGGTGTTTTCGGTAGGTTCTCGCGGTACCAAGGATCCCAGGGCGGAAGCGCGCCACCGATCCACATCAGCGCGGGCGACGTGCCGATCGCCAAGACGACCGGGATCATGTCGAGTCCGTAGGCCAGCCCACCGATGGTGTAGGTCATGCTCTTCGCGAGGCGGCCCTCGCCAGTCGACACCTCCACGCTACCGAGCCTGACGAGGGAGAGAGGCGGGCCGGACAGCCCCCACACCTCAAAACCGCGCCTGACCTCGCGGCCCCGCGGCACGACGACGTACGCGTCCCCGCCCCCCTTGAGCGCCGTATGGGCTTCGTCGTAGAACCAGTTGGCGACCTGGGGCCAGGGGGCCTCCTCGCTCGCTGCCCTACTCAGGTAGACGAGAAGCTTTGGGTCCCCCTCCACGCGATCCAGTGCCGTGAGGGCGCGGCCCTTGGTGCGGTTTGCATGGGGCAGCCCCTCCGCCTCACCCCTCCACACCCACTCCAACGGCTCCGCCACTTGCCGAACGCCCGGCCCAAGGGCCAGCGTCTCCCGTTTTTTCCAGTCCGCAGGAATGAGGAGCGCGTTGATTCCGTTCTCGAGACCTTCGACGCGGCGGGACAGGAAGTAGATCTCATCCACCCCCCCCGCGCTATCGAAGCCGCTCCGCAGATAAAGCCGATGGCCAAATAGGTTGCTGCAGGACGAAGCCAAGAGCAAAACGAGTGTTGCAACCAGTAGCGAGCGCATGCATGGAGTATCGACGGCCCTTCGCCCACGGTCCAGACAAGCCCTGGATGCGAAGTGATCAACCCGGTGAATCGATGAGGGGGCGCCGCGGGCGAACGCCCCTATCGCGGGCCCTGGCATGCGAAGTCAGGAACTGGCGGAGCTGCGGCGGCAGTGCAATGGCCGCCCGCTAGTCCCCTTCGCTAGTCCCCTTCGCGTGGCCGCCCATGGCTGCCGCGCTATCATGCGTCGATGCTCCATTCCGCCTGGACCGCGTTGGCCCTCCTTACACTGTCGTCGTCGGTTCCTGCGATGGACGGCCCATCACCGGACGCCCCCCCCAATATTGTCTTCGCCATCGCCGACGATTGGGGCTGGCCCCACGCCGGCGCCTGTGGGGACGCAGCGGTCTCGACACCGAACTTCGACAAGGTGGCGGAGATGGGCGTCGTCTTCGACAACGCCTACGTGTCGTCGCCGTCCTGCACGCCGAGTCGCGGCGCCATCGTCACGGGGCAGCACTTCTTCCGACTGGGCGCCGGTGCCAACCTCTGGTGTGAATGGCCGGAGGGCCGTTTCCCTGAGTATCCAGCCATGCTGTCTGACGCTGGGTACCACGTGGGTTCCTGGCGCAAGGCCTGGGGTCCGGGGAAGGGCGCACCCGGTGGAGCGAGGTACAAGAACGTCGACGCATTCTTCGGCGCGCGCGGGAAGGACCAACCGTTCTGCCTCTGGTTCGGCGCCTCGGACCCACACCGGGGATACGAGAAGGACAGCGGAGCCAAGAGCGGCATCGATCTCGATCGAGTGCACATGTTCCCGCAGTTCCCCGACGCCCCTGAAGTGCGTGGCGACGTCGCCGACTATTACTTCGAAGTGCAGCGCTTCGACCGCGACATTGGTCAGCTCCTCCAGCGACTCGCGGAGATGGGCGAACTCGAGAACACCCTGTTCGTTGTCACCGGAGACCACGGCATGCCGTTCCCCCGCTGCAAGGGCAACGTCTATGACTCCGGCACGCGGGTGCCGCTCGCGATCGCTTGGCCAGGAAAGATCCCGGCCGGGCGGCGCGTGACGGACTTCGTATCGCTCACGGACATGGCCCCGACGTTCCTGGAAGCGGCGGGGGTCGATGTCCCGTCCGCCATGACGGGCAGGAGCCTGCTGCCGACGCTTCGGTCCAAGCACGAGGGACGGGTCGAGGCCCACCGCGACCATGTGCTCGTCGGCCGCGAGCGCCACGTGCCCTGCCAGGAAGCTCCGGAACGGGAGGGGTACCCCGTACGCGCCCTTCGCACGGACTCCTTTCTCTATGTCCGGAACATCCATCCGGATCGATGGCCCTCCGGCACTCCAAACCACACGCTGTGCACTTCAAAGAACTCCTGGCTGGGCGACTGCGACAACGGCCCCACGAAGCTCTACCTCTGGGAGCATCGAACAGAGGAGAGCGTGCGTCCTCTCTACGATCTCTGTTTCGCGAAGCGCCCGGCGGAGGAGCTCTATGACCTGCGGGTGGACCCTGAGCAGATCCGCAACGTCGCCGGCGAAGAATCGTACAAGGCGGCCCAGGGCGAGCTTTCGAAGCAACTCGACCGTGAGCTTGAGCGCGCGCAGGACCCGCGCTCCCTTGGAACCGCAGGGACGCTCGAGGGCCACAGGTACCTCGGAGGTGGAGGCGGCAAATGGCCCTTCAAGTAGAGCTGTCGCGGCCTACTGTCCGCCGGTGACTGGCGCGGCGGCTGCGGGCCGGGCTAGCTCCACTTGGTGAAGGCTGACGGGCTCTCCCCCATGGAAGCAGTCGACCTGGAATCGGAACGCGCCTCCAGGAAGAGTGACGGAGCCAAGTGAGATGCGACCCGAGGCAGACGCCGGCCCGAAGGTGAGCGTTTTCTCGCCGAGCGAGAGCTGCGCCTCGTCGAGGGCATGGGGCTCACGGAAGATCAACGTGACCTCGACATCGACCGGGGATTCGGTCGCGAGCGGCCACCAGCCCCGACCGTTCCAGCCTTCCCCATCGGTCGGACGAAGGTCCTGGCGGGTCAAGACCGTGAGCGTCTCTGCGTCGTCACCGACGACGATGTGGGGCGGCGCGTAGTTGTCTTCCCGTGTACTCGAAACGTCATCGAACCAACGTCCGTATTCTTCGCGCAGGGAGGCCACCAGGTCGGGCCGCAATGCGGCCCGGTCCGTTGATTCGCCAGGGTCCGCGCGCAGGTCGTAGAGTTCGAAGGGGTGATCGGGCGGCGCCTCGTAGACGCCAAAACCCGAGGATCGCACCAGCTTCCACCTGTCGGTCACGACCGCGAACTGATGCTCGCGGCCGGGCGCGTTGCCGCGGTGCGCCTGAAGCACAAGGCTCCGGCTCATCCACGGATCAGGCTCGCCACGCAGCGGCCCGAGCAGACTGCGACCGTCGATCCGCACACCGGATGGCCACTGGGCACCGGCGACGTCCAGCAGAGTGGGCATGATATCAATGTGGGCGGTGGCCCCCTGCAGGGCCGTGGTCGCCTTGAGCTCGCCCGGCCAGCGCACAAAAAGCGGCGAGCGAATGCCCCCCTCGTACACGGTCGTCTTCGAACCCCGGAGGCCCGCATTGAAACGTCCGGGGATGCAGCCGTTGTCGCTCATGAACACCACGAGGGTGTCGTCGGCCACGCCGCGCTCCTCAAGGTGCGCCATCAGGCGCCCCACGTTCTGGTCGATGTTCTCGATCATGGCGCAGAGGCGCGCCTCGCGATCTTCTGCTGCGCTCAAGTCCCGTGGCTCCACCGCCGCGATGATGCGTTCCCTGTACTTCGCGTAGAGCGCCTCCGGGACGTCGTGGAACGGGCCATGGGGCGCATTCGTCGCGACGTACGCAAAGAACGGCGCCTCGGCGGTGATCTGCTCGTCAATGAATTCGAGTGCGGCGTCGAAGTAGACGTCCGTGCAGTAGCCCTCCGCCTGGACGGGTTCGCCGTCCTTGAAAAGGACCGGATCGGTGTAGCGGCGCCCGTTGGCCAGCGGCTCGGAGGGTTGCGCCAGGCCGCCGCCGCGGTGCACGAGGGACTCGTCGAAACCCTGGTCCATGGGCCGCATCGGGTAGCAGTCGCCCAGGTGCCACTTGCCGAAGATCCCCGTGCCGTACCCAGCCGACCCCAGGACCTCGGCGACAGTCACCTCGTCGGGCTCCATCATCGACCGACCAGCCCATGTGTCGATCACGCGCGTGCGTTGGCTGTAACGCCCTGTCATGAGGCTGGCGCGCGTGGGGGAACAGACTGGGCTCACATAGTGGCGCGGCACGGACGGGCATTCGAGCGCGAAGCGATCCAGGTGCGGCGTCTCAAGGTAAGGGTGCCCCGCGTGGCCGTAGTCGCCCATGCCCTGGTCGTCCGTGACGATGAGGATGATCGAAGGTGGCGACGCATCGCGTTGCTCCGCGCCCCCACCGGGAAGGGCGCAACCGAGCGATAGAGCGATGGGCACGGAGAAGCAGAGCGCGAAGACGTCTCTCATGTACCCATGGTACGCAAGCAGTGGATGCTGGCGTGTAAGGGCCGCTCAAGCCACGGGCCCTTCGTACTGGAACACGTCCTCGATGGACCGCTCGAACGCCCGGGCGATCTCAAACGCGAGCGAGAGGGACGGCACGTAGCGCCCCTGCTCGAGCAACACGATCGTCTGCCTCGTACAGCCCACGCGCTCGGCGAGTTCCCGCTGGGTCATCTCATTGAACTCGAATCGCAACCGGCGGATGTCGTTGGTGATCTTGGCCTGTCTCTTATACACATCTGACGCTGCCGACGATATGCAGTG
>CAJXRJ010000214.1 GCA_913058555.1 uncultured bacterium | reverse complement strand
CGAGATCATGCCTAGTCTCGTGGGCTCGGAGATGTGTATAAGAGACAGCTCTTCTGTATCCCCCTCTGCATCCCCCTCTGCATCCCCCTCTGCATCCTTGGGGCATGTCAATCTGCGGGCAGCAGCGGTGCGCGCGCAAGGACGGCGGAATCCAAGGTCGCGGACTCCAGGCCGGCCACGCCCGAGCTCGCGAAGGCGGCCCTCCCAACGAGCCTGCGAATCAACCGTGGCGCAGAGTTCTCAGAGGATGAACGGGACGCGAGCGCACTGGAAGAGTCCCTCCTCGCATTCCTTTCGGAGGCCGACGAAGGTGAGTTCACGGACGCGACGGTCCCGCCAGGGGACATCCTGGGCCACGAGTTCTTCTTCCGTGGCCTGAAGGGTCTCTCCTCGCGCGCGAACGAGACGTGGGACCCGCCAACTTTCCTCAAGTCCTACAGCTTCGATGATGAGACCTACTTCGTCACGGCGGCTTTCACCGGCAAGCGTGACGGCGCGCCCTTTCTGCATAAGATCGTCGAGCTGAAGGCCGTGCCGCACGGGGACGGCTTCCGCTTCACGAGCCCCTTCGAAGAACGAACGGCGCGGCTCACCGCGGTGCAGATCGGCAACGTGACCTTCCATCACGGAGCTCCCCTTGACGAAGCCGAAGCCCGCCGCTTTGTTCGCTTCCGGGAGGGCTTCAGCGAACTGACGGGCACCCCGAGTCCCCCGCTTGACTACTACTGTTTCGAGAGCCTCGATGAGCTGCTCAGCTCCTTCGGGTTTGTTTTCGACTGCACCAAGTGCAACTTCCTCGCCCATGACCTCGGGTTCTTGTCGCCCGACGGCCAGCGCTTCTACACCGGGACGGACAACCCGAGCTACATCTTCGAGTACGTCGAGGGTCACTTGCGCCACTTCCTGCCGAACCCCGAAGAGTTGTACGGCCCTTTCGTCATCGGCACGTCGGTCTGCTACGGCGGCTACGCCCTGAGCGGCTCGGGCCTCCCCGAGCTCAAAGGCGAATTCCGCGAAGCGCTCGCGGCGAACCCGGACATGGACTTCCTTGAGGAGTTCAAGAAGGGCCGGGGCGCCTCCGTGAATCGCCACTTCTCGTTCTACGTGATGAGCGCTTTTCTCTGCGAACTGGCCCTGGAGAACGGAGGATTCGAAGCCGTGCGGCGCCTCCTCCACTCGGGGTCCGAAGGGGAACGGTTCTTTGAGAACCTCGAGCAAGTGCTCGGCGTCACAGAGTCGAATTTCCACCTTACGATCACGGGGTGCATCGCGGCAGACTAAGGCTCCCCCCTACTCCCCCCCAAGAGCCCATGAAGCTGCACTACCTGGAGATCGTCGCAGACGACATCGACGCCCTCTGCGCGACCTACACCTCATCCCTCGGCATCACGTTCAGCGCCCCCATGCCCGAGCTCGGCGGCGCCCGCACCGCCGAGATCCAGGGCGGCGGGCTCCTCGGCATTCGAGCCCCCATGCACGAGTCCGAGACGCCTACCGTCCGCCCCTACGCCAGCGTCGAGAACCTCGAAGCGGCGCTGCAAGCCGCTGAGTCCAGCGGCGGGACCACGGCCCTCGGCCCCACCGAGATCCCAGGCCGCGGACGCATCGCCATCTACCTCATGGGCGGCGCCCAGCACGGAATCTGGCAGGCATAGGCACGCCTCAAGCGCGCGCGTCTTGGCCGCGCCCGAGGAGGCCGTCGAGCATCCAGCCCGCTCGGTGGAGCAGGGCCTTGGATGCGGCGGCACTTTGTACCTGGGCGGCGACCCGGGGGAGCTGGTCCCTGGGGACGCCGTAGGCCTGGAGGAACAGGGCTAAGTCGCAGCTCGAGAAGACGGCCCCGTATTTCTGCTCCCGGCGATGGACGTGGCGCCAGAGTCGCCCAAGGTTCTTCCACCTGGTGGACTCTGCCAACGGCTGAGGGTCCAAGTCGTCGGGGACAAATTCGGAGCGGTCGAGGTCCAGAACCGCTGCGCCCGACGATTCGAGGCCCCGCCTCGCCTTGCCCAAACCGCCCGCGGGCACGAGGAGGTTGGCGGGCTGAAGGTCAGAGTGACGGAAGCCCGCTTCGTGCATGGCGGCGATGAGGCGAGCGGATTGAACGACGGCGCGGCGGAGGTCTTTTTGGGGAGCTTCCCCGCGCCGGACCCGTCCGATGAGAATGCCGATGTCCACTTTGCTGTCCAGCCTCTCCGTCACAAGCGCCAGCTCGTAACCGCCGAGGCCATGGCGTACGGCCCGGGCCGCCAATACCCGGGGCGTGGGGATCGAGGCTCGCCGTAGGGCCTCCGACAGGCGCAGTTCTTCGAAGGGGCGCTTGGGGTCCTTGAATCGGCGGCCCGTGAACGCCCGCGCGAGACCGCCGTGGGAAAAGCGCCGCACCAAGCAGTCAAGGGGACCGGACGAGCCGTCGACCTCGAGACGGAGCTTTGCGAGGGGCTCCTTGCCGGACTCGTCCGCATCGGGAAGCGACTCCCCGGAGAAGTGCGCGTCCACGCGAAAGCCTGCCTGTTCGAGCAGCACGCCGTGGCCAGCCCGGCAGAGGATGACTCCGCGGACGCCCCGGACCCATTCGAATCCAGGGGGCACAGGGCCGAGCTTGGAGGGGTCGACGGAGCCCACGGCAGATGAGGAGACCAGAAGGGTAAGGAGAAGGGCGGCACGCCCCAATGTGCGTGCCGCCCCATGATAGTCCTGGCCCCCCGCGATAGCGAAGTGGCCAGTGTCGATCGACGTTGGCCGACTCAGCCGATGCCAGCGCCGAATCCGCCCCGATTGGGCGCGGGCTTCGAACGGGGCTCGGGCTTTGGCTCAGGCCTGGGATCGGACTTCGGCTCGGGCCTCGGCTCGGGGCGACGCTCTGGCCTCGACTCACGCTGGGGCTCGGCCCTGGGGGCGCGGTCCCGATCGTCACGCTCTTCCGAACGGCCGCGGCCACGGGGGGCCTCGTCACGGTCGCGCTTCGGCTCCCGATCCCGGTTGCTGTCACGGTCGTCGTCGCGCCCACGGGCCGGACGGTCTTCGTCGTCACGACCACGTCCGCGGGGACCACGATCGTCGCCGTCGCGGCCACGCCCGCGGCCACGACCACGTCCTCGACCCCGGGGCTCGTTGTTGCGGCGGCCGCGGGAACGGCGGCCTTGGTCGCGTTCGTATCCGTCCGTGAAGGTGTCGCCCACCTCGATGAACTCAACGGGGACCTCGTCCGCGAGGAACAAGGAGCCTCGATCGTAGAAGTCGATGCCCTCATCGAAGGCCTCGCCGGCGTAAACGGTGATGATGGCGTACTCGGGGGCCGCTCGGCGACCGGCCTCGCGGGCCTCTTCTTCCGTGCGCGCCAGGTGCAAGAAGGCGCGGCGCCCGCTGCGCAGGCCGCTCTCCTCGGCCCGTGAGGCGTCGCGGCTTCCGACGCCGATGAAAAGCTCATCCGGCGGCTCGGTGGGCTCGCCCGGGTCGATCGGGAACGAGTGTCCGTACAGCGCTCGGATCTTTTCGTCCTCGATCTCGTAGCGCTGACGGTCACTGGCGCCGATCGCATCGACGACGTCGTCTTCTTCGATCTGCGATCCGATGCGCTCCTGGAGGGCATAGACCACATCTTCGAGGTCGCCCCAGCCGAAGCGGTCGAGCTCTAGATCGAATTCCTCCGGCTGGTGCCGGAGCATGAAAGCGAGGGCGCGAGTAATGCGCTCGTTGAGGGATCCACTGGTCATGATCGGGGCGGTGAGGGGGCCCAGGGGTTGGCCCGGGAGTGTACCCGCATCGGACGCTAGGTATCGACCCGAATGCAATACGGTGAGGCTCTCGCCATTCTTGGGGCCGCGCTAGACCGCGGCGGGCCCAGGAAACATGGCCCAGGAACGCGCCCAGGCACGGGTCTTCCTGGCGGTGAAGGAAATCCCGTGGCGGCCAAGGGAGCCCCAAAGGAGCGCGGCGCCGGCGAGCTAGGACCGATCCACCAGCGCGGCCCGGGCGGCCCGGGCGCGGGAGGCGGCCTCTTCCGGCGTGTCGCCGACGGCCGTGATGTGGCCCATCTTGCGGCCCTTGCGCGCCTCGGCCTTTCCGTAGAGGTGCAGCCAAACACCCGGCATCGCGAGGGCTGCGGCCCAGTTGGGTTCCCCGTCGGCCCAGAGGTCCCCCAGAAGGTTGGCCATGGCGGCCGGGCGACCGATGCGTTCGGTGGACCCAAGGGGCAGCCCAGCGACCGCGCGCACTTGATTCTGGAACTGGCACGTCACATGGCTGTCGACGGTGAGGTGGCCAGAATTGTGCGGGCGCGGCGCGATTTCGTTCACGAGGATCGAGCCGTCGGCAAGGAGAAATAGCTCGATGCAAAGCACCCCCACGACGTCGAACCCCTCAAGGGCGCGCCGCGCGATGCGGTCCACTTCCCCTTGGGTCTCCGGCCCCAGCACCCTTGGGCACATCGTCACGTCGAGAATGTGGTTCTCGTGATGGTTGGAGAAGGGCTCGTAGACGGCGATCGCCCCATCCTGGCCGCGGGCCGCCACCACGGAGATTTCCTCGACGAATGGCACGAGTGCCTCCAGGACACAGGGCGCCTTTCCGAGGGACTCCCATGCGCCCTCGAGCTCCATCCCGGACGCGATCCGTTTCTGCCCCTTGCCGTCGTATCCGAAGCTTGCCGTCTTGAGCACGCCGCCCCCGGGCAGCGCCGCCGCGGCCGCGCGACACTCGCCTTCGTTTCGAACCGGCCAGTACTCCGCCACGGGCAGGCCGAGCCCCGTGAGCCCGTCCTTCTCCCGCTGGCGATTTTGCACCGTATGCAAGAGCGACCCCGCGGGGCGAACAGGCACGTACTTCGAAGCGATCTCGCCTGCGATAGCCGGCACGTTCTCAAACTCAAAGGTCACGGCGTCCACGCCCCGGACGAAGCTTGCGATGGCCTCTTCGTCGTCGTACGCGGCGCAAACGGCGTGGTCCGCAACGTGGGAGGCGGGGCCATCTTTGTCGTCGGAGAAGACTGCGAAGCGGTACCCGAGCCGGCGCGCGGCGATACCGAACATTCGCCCGAGCTGGCCCCCACCAAAAACACCAAGGGTCCCTCCGGGCGGAACTTTGCGGCCGTCGTGCGTCGTCGCGTCTTGCATCGAAATCGACTCCATGTCGTGATCTCCCATCCCGATTCTGAACTTCCCTGCGAGCCCGCCGCTATGCGCCCGGTGCAGGGTTCAATGGAGCGTCGAGCGAAGCGGCTGCCTGCTGGAGAGCAAAGGTGTCCAATTGGCCCGCAAGGTCTCCGTCGTGGATCGCGAGGACACGCAGCGCAAGGAGCGCCGCGTTGCGCGCACCTGCGTCACCGATGGCGAGGGTGCCCACGGGCACGCCCCCTGGCATTTGAGCGATGGAGAGCAGCGAGTCCACGCCGCTCAGGGCGCGGCTTTTCACCGGGACGCCGAAGACCGGCAGGTTGGTCCAGGCAGCGAGCATGCCCGGCAGGTGGGCGGCGCCCCCGGCCCCGGCCACGATCACGTGGATCCCTCGGCCGCGGGCAGAACGCGCGTAGTCCCGGAGGCGGTCCGGCGTTCGGTGGGCGGAGACGACACCGAATTCCGCGGCGACACCGAAGCGCTCGCAGATGTCGACTGCGGCTTTCATCGTGGGCCAATCGGAGGCGCTGCCGAAAACGATGCCGACGCGCGGCGCGAAACTGCTGGACCCGGACGGGTCTTGACCGGGCGCGAAATCGCGCGCCAGCTCACGGCAGTGCTTGTAGTTGGAATGGGGCTCGGACATGGCGAGCGCCAGAGATTAGCGGAGCCGGAGCCCGGGGGGGTCGAACTTCCGTGACCGACCTGTGGGATCCGCTCTTCGCAGGGCTCGGCCGGTGGGCCTTGGGCCCAGCTGTCAACCCGGCTGTAGACCCAGCTGTCTATGCCGCGGCCGTGTCGCCGCTGCCCAGCTCTGGGCTGCCCCCGTCCCCCTCGGAACCGAGGGTTTGGAAGCCTTCCTGCTTGAGGCCGTCGATGAGCTCGCGACTGGCTTCCAGCCGGAGGGTGAGCTCCTCGCCGGTGACGGGGTCATGCCACACCAGCTTGACCGGAGTCGCCGATCGCGTGGAATCGGTACCTGGGCTGGGGCTGGCGCTGGAGAGATGGGCGGGAGTCGAACGGGCGTGCCCCGTGGCCGTGCCGAGGGCAGAAGTGGTGTTGGCTTGCTCCGCCGGCCCCTGCGCTAGGGAATCGGATCGTTGTGTCATGGCGAGTCTCTTGGAGGTTGGCGGGGGAGCCTTGACCTCTTTCGTCGCCAGAACGCCGCCCGCCTTTCGCGGCATTGGGGTTTTCACCAAAGACGAACCCAATGACCTCCGAAGCTGGCCCCGGCCAGGACCAGGTTAGCGGCGTTCACATCCCCGCCCCCGCGGGCGACGATCAGCAGCGAGGCTCAATAACGAGACATCGATGGATCCACGTCCCGAGCCCACCGCTCAACGCCCCCACTGAGATTCCAGAGGGTCTCGAACCCAAGGCCGGCAAGCGCATTGGCCGCGTGGGCTGAACGAATCCCGTGGTGGCAGATCACGACCGTCTCCGCGTCCGGGTCCAGCTCCGTGTGGCGAATGGACAGCTCGCCCAGGGGGATATGGGTGATGCCGGGGAGGGCACAGATGCCCACCTCCTCCGTTTCACGCACGTCCAGCAAGATCAGCTTTTCACCGGAATCGAGGCGAGCCTTCAGGTCCGCTGGCGCCAAAGGCTGTGGAGTGGAGTCGCTCATTGGTCCTTGAGGGGCTTGCGGTCGAAGTGCGCGGGAATAGGCGCTCCCAATCGGTCGAGCACGGTGGGTGCGATGTCCATCACCGAAAACCCGCCGGACTCGCTCACGACCTTGCGGTTGCAGAAGAAGATGCCGCTCACGAGGTTCGGGTCATTCGACGCGTGGTCCCCAGACCAAACGCTGTCGTTGTCCTCGTACACGGGGCCCGCCACGCGCACGCCATCGATCCTGTCGAGGTCCATGCTGCCGTTCACCGTGGTCCAGGACGTGCGATAGAACTCGGCGAAGCCGAGCATGATGTCGGAACACGGGTACTCCGCGCTGCCCCAGGCCTCGGGCCCCTCGTAGACATCCTTGATGACCTTCGCGCTCGTTCCCACGACGCGTCCCTCGTCCCGGGCAGCCAGGAAGCTGGCGCAGATCTCTGCCATCAGCGCGTCCGCGTCCCCGGCGTTCACGATGCCCTGGGGCTCGCGGCCCTCGAGGTTCAGGTAGACCATTCCTAGGCCAAGGGCGTAGGCCCGCGTCTTGCTCCAGTCCACGAACTTGAGCTTGGCGTTGTCCCCCTTTTGGAGGCCCTCCCTGAGCACGAGGTAACCCTCTTGCTCGAGCCAGTTGTTGACGTTCATGCCACGGCGATAACTCGTGAAGCCGTGGTCGGCGCAGAGCATGAGCGTGTCCTTGGGTCCGAGGGCAGCGAGGGCGTCCCCCACGATGGCGTCCATCTGTCGATAGACGGCGGGGATCGCGTCGGCCAGCGTGACCGTCTTCCCGAAGAACTCGACCTCCCGGGCCGCGCCCTCCGCGTCGTACATCGGATGCTCTGGGTCGTGGTAGCGGTACATCATGTGCTGCACCCGATCCGTCGCGCTAAAGACCGAATAGAGCACGCTCCAATCGTCCTTCTCCAGCATCCTCTGCATCAGCTTTCGCCGATACTCCATCGTGAATGCTACGTCCTCGAGGAACACCACGGGGTCGACCATCTTGTCCTTGACCTGGTTGGTCATGCAGCCCCAACCGAGGGTTTCGAAACGCGAGCCGACGATGTCCACAAGCTCTGACGAGAACTCCCGTGGGCTACTGACTGGCTGCCAGAACGCGGGCTCCTTGGGGTCGAACTGGAGCGTGTCGATGTACAGCTCGAACGGTTCTGCGCTCACGACCCTCGCCCGGGTGATGGCGCTCAGCGAGAGAGCCTCCGACAGCGTGAAACGCACCTGATAGAACTCGCTCCAATCCCCGACTTTCAGGGTTTGGGTCGTGCCGTCGATCGTGACGTCATAGGCACCGTCCGACTTCTTGGCCACGCGCAGCGGCGCGGGTGTCCGGTGCAGGTACGGCCGGTTGGCGAAGCTACGGATCTTCTTCTCCAGGGCCTTCTGGTCCTGATGGAGCCTGTTGCTCTCCTGGAAGCCGAGCTTGTTGAACTCGGCGGAGTTCGACTTGATCGCCACGATCGCGTCGACCTGGCGCTGGAGATCGTCGATCTCCGCGAAGTTCACGGGGCCGTAGACGAACGTTTCAAAGGCCTCGTCGCCACCTCCCTCGGGCGCCTCGAAGTCGACCCGGTACTTGACGCCCGTCCCGGAGGGCGAGCCTGAGGAGTCGCCCTTCGGGGCCCGTCCCGTGGCCAAGGTGTCGTTCGTGTAGACGAACCAATCGCCGTTCACCGACGAGCGAACGTCCGGAACGCCGAGACCGTACAGCGTGCGCGCCCCGTCCGCTCCGGGACGGTTGAAGGCCATGGGAGCCTGGAGCGCCACCGACGGGTGCCCAGCCCGGGCAGCCTCCACCCAGAAGCCGTCAAGGCGTACCTTGTTGCCAATGACGCCCGGGACGGTGCGCGGTAGCTCAGGGGCCGTGGGCGCTCCACCGACGAACCAGGCGGCGGCACCGAGGGATGCAGCGATCAGCAGGGCCAACACCGCGTGGGCCCGCAGGACGAACTTGAACAGAAGGAAGGCCGCGAGGAAGACCAGCGCCGTGAGGGCGTAGGGCGGCAAGCTGCGGGCTTTCGCAATGGCCTTGTCGATCGCTCCGCTGGATTTCGTCCCCTCACCTCCGTCCGTCTCGGGATCCGTCTTGTAGACCTGGTCCGGCTCGATGTGGGCGTACTGACCGAGGATCTCCGTCCCGTAGATGCCCCGATTGATGAAGCTCGGGACCCCGTTCTTGAGCGGGTTCGCCCCCGTGTTGATGGCCGCCCAGCCCGCCGCCGACTCCGCCGGATCGGTCGAGACGAGGGGCGCGGCGGTGCCCATGTCCCGGAGCTTGGCGAGGTTAGGCAGCTCGCCAGCATCCATCATAGCCTTGGTCTTGCGCCAATCGGCGCCGTCGAAGCCCAGGACGAGAACCCGCCCGTCCGCGGGGGTCTTGGCCTCCTCTGCGCCAGGGACCATTGCCCCAGGCGCCAGCGAGCCAGCCTCCATCCAGCCGGGCCCTGCCGCGCTCGAATGGGCAGATGCCTCGCCTGCGGCGGTGAGGGAAAGCATGAACGCCCCGAGGGCGGTCAGGAAAGCTTGGGGCGAGAAGCGGCGACGGGAGGGAGACAGCATGGATCGGTGAAGGCGGTGCCGGGGAGCCGAAGGGGCGCTACGATTCCCGTCGATGAGGACGCAACAGACGGTGAAAAGACGCGCAAAGCGTACGGATCAGGACATGGCATGTGAGGCCCCAAGGCGGAAGTTCGCCCGAAGACCTGGATTGGCCCTGGCGGGCCCATGGGAAGGGAATCGCGGGAACGTGGGCGTGTCCGTTGTGATCGCGATCCTGCTCACACTGGCCGTGGGCGCGTACTTCCTCCTGGCCCCCCCGGGTGGCGGCCAGGTCGACGGCCCGGAACCTGCGGGCATCGAGGCGGATGAGGATGTCCCCGCGGCTCCCCTGGACGCCCCCGTGGATTCGGGCGAGCGAACGGACGGCGACCCGAACGCTCCTAGCGTCATCGGGAACGTGGAAGTTCGCCGGGCAGGCGACTACGGCGGGCGGCGCAAGGTCTTCGTCGGCACGGGAACGATCGCGGGAACCGTGGGTGTCCACGGCGGCGGTGAACCCGACCAGTGGACGATCCATATCGAACCATCAAAAGTCGCGCGGGGCCGCGACACCGCCGAGGAGCGCATCATCGAGTCGGAGCCCGGCATGTTCACTTTCGAGGCGAGGGACCTCCCGATGGGCGCCTACCGCATCTACGCCTCCGCACCGGGCATGCGCTCCCGCCCCACCGAGCTCGCCCTCCACAAGCTCGAGGGCATGGAGCACCTCGACGGAATGAACTACGTGAACATCACCCTCGACCTGCGCCTGATGGCCAGCGTCGACGGCACGGTCCGCTCCGCCAACGGCGATGCCGCGGAGGGCGTCCCCGTATTCCTCATGCCCCACGGCGTGCAGCTCGAGCCGGCCATGGACACGGTCACCGATGCCGCCGGTGTTTACCGGTTTGACGCGGTGCCCCAGGGTCCCTGGCTCCTCCACGTGGGAGCCAAGCGCAAGCCGCCCGCTTCCCCGCGCCCGCTCACCGTCGGCACCTCGCGCATGGAGCTTGACGACGTGACATTGCCCCC
>CAJXRJ010000213.1 GCA_913058555.1 uncultured bacterium | reverse complement strand
TATAAGAGACAGGCGCAGGCGCCGAGAGCGGCACGGCGGCGGGCCCAGTCGCAGCCATAGGAGCAGCTGGCCTCGGAGCCTGCGGCGGAATCGCCGACGATGCCCCGGCACTCGACGCGCCGGTTTGCTCGTGGATCGAGTCGAGGACCCGCGCCGCGATGGACTTCAGCGTCGGAAACACACCGTGACCGGAGTTGGCCATGGCTTCGAACGATGGCACGCCCCGGGGGTTGAGGTGCTTCTCAAGGTCCTCCACCGTCATCGCGTCCGGAAGGTCGCGCTTGTTGTATTGGATGACGAGCGGGATCTCGTCGATGTCCTTGCCGTACTCCTTCAGGTTCTCAGCGAGGTTCGCCAAGGACTCGAGGTTCTCCTCGAGCATCGAGGCGCTCGAGTCGGCGATGAAGATCACGCCGTCCACGCCCTGAAGTACGAGCTTTCGCGTCGAGTTGTAGTAGACCTGTCCAGGCACGGTGTAGATCTGGAACTGCGTCCGCATGCCAGCGACTGTGCCGAGGTCAAGCGGCATGAAGTCGAAGAACAGCGTGCGGTCCCCGTCCGTCGAGATGCTGGTCAGATCCCCCTTGTTGGACTCGGGAGCGCGCTGGTGCACGATCTCCAAGTTGGTGGTCTTGCCCGACATACCCGGGCCGTAGTAGACGATTTTCGTCGTCACGCTCTTTTGAGCGAAGTTGATCTGAACCATCTCAGTGGTCTCCAGTGGAGTCGAAGGGGGCGCTACTCGGATTATGTGGAAGGACGCTTGGATAGCCGCCGGATTGACCCGGGCCGGTGGCGTCGCCTTGGTTCATCGCTTGTCCGCCAGCGGCGTAGTCGGCGATGGACGGAGCCGCGGGCGACTCCGTGTGCTGTGGGCGCGGCAGGGCCGCGGCATTCTGGTCCGGATCGAACCGACCGAGATCCCGGAGGAGCCGGTGGAGTCGCTCGACGGCGGCCTCAAGCGGAAACGCGAAGGCCTCCGGTGAGATCGATGGCTCTATGACGACCATGACATGGGCGTTCGGGCCCTGTTGGACGACGAGGGTGCCTTGGCTCGCGCAGAGGACGAACCGCTTCGGGAGTTCCCATGCAATCTGTCCTCCGGCCCGCATGACATCGTCGACCCAGCTCGCAGCCAGGGCGACCAGGGACGCGGGGTCGATGCGTTGGCCCTCGAGGGACGCTTGACTCGAGTTCGTGCAGTCCACGAACTCCCCGCTCTTCATCGAAGCGCGCTCCAGGACGCACACGGGGACGCCGTCCGATGAGATCACCGCGGCTTGCTTGACACCAGGCTGCTGGGTCAATGGCTGGAGGACATCGTGCATCAAGCTGCACTCTCCATGGGGCTTTCGCCGTTGAGCTGCTCGAGCAGTTGCTCGATTTCGCCCTTAGGGATTTGGGACGTCCAAACGGCGGCAGTGCCGAGGGGACCAGGCTTCAGGACGAGCGCTCCAAAGGAGCCCTCGGCGCGGATCTCGAAAGCACGGCCGAGGGCCATACGGCGGGCCGCGCTGCGGCTCGCCTGGAGGACTTCACGAACGGCCCGTGCTGTCCGGTCCGCGGTGGGACCGTGCGCCCCCTGAACGAGGGCGGTGTTGCCCCGCAGGAAGAAGGCCACGTGGACCTCGGTGCGCGCTGCCAGACGCTTGAGCGTCGGGCGCAGTGCCTCGCGGTCGAAGTTCCCGGCCTCTTCAGGCTCGTCATCCACAAACCGTCCGCTCTTCTCGACTTCGCTCAGGGCCTTCGCCAAGGGCTTGGAGTGAGCGCAGTTCGAAAGGACCCGGCGAAAACGCGCCTCGAGGAGGGGGTTTCCGGGCATGAGCTCCAGGAGCCGCGCCAATGCGATGCGCGCGTCTTCCCAGGCCCCGCAGCGACGGGCGATTTCGAACTGGAGCCTGAGCGGACGCTTGTCCCGCGCCAGGTGCTTCGCGCTTTCGGCTGCAAGCTGGAATGCCTGCAGACCGTCGCGACTGCGCCTACCATCGAAGAAGAACTCAGCATGAGCAGCTGCCACGTAGTACGCGGCCTCCGGCTCATCGGTCTGATTGCGCCAACGCTGCGCCGCCTCGAGGGCGTGCTGCGAGTCACCGTTCTCCAGCTGGATCTCACAGAGCTCGCGGAACAGCGCCGCACGGGGCGCGCTCTCGAGCTCGAGGTTGAGGTCGTGGAGCCGCTGCTCTTGGTGCAGCTCCTTGGCCCGTCGGGCGAGGCGCTGTAGCTCAGCGCTCTCAGGATGGAGCTCGAGCCCTTCGCGGCACACTTTGAGCACGCTGGGCGGCTCGCCAAGGGCTGAATACTCCTTGGCCAACACGACGTAGTTCGACGTGCTGCCATCCCGTGCGAGGGCCCGCATCGCCCGCCGAATCCGGCCGCGGCGGGTAGTCATCCATCCAAAGAGACTCACTTGCCTTCGCTCCGGCGGCTCTTCAGCGCGTGAATGTCCACCACGACCGCGTCCCTGTGCTTCCAGGGGCCGCCATCCCAGGCCTTCTCACCCAGGGAATCGCAGAGGTCAAGGGCCTTCTGAAACTGAGCGAGTGCCAGGTCAAACTTGTTGTGCTCGAGAAGAACGAAGCCGCGAACGCGCGCCGCCTCGGCCTCTTCACGGATGCGGGTTTCCTCGCTCTTCATCTTCTCCTCGAGGCCACGGAGGACTTTCTCCTCATCGTGGATCGAGCGGACGAGGTCGTCGAGTTCCCGGCGCGCGGCAAAGGCCCCGGCCCAGACATGGTGCTCCGAAAGGAGCCCCGAGATGCCTTGCTTACGGGTCCGCAGGGACTGCAAGTCCCCTACCCGGGCCTCAGGGATCGCTTGAAACTCGTCTTTGATCTTCAACTCTCGGCTGACCCCAAAGGTCACCAAGGTCGATGCCGTGAGGCACACGATCACGAGGCGGGTGAGGCGACGCTTGCGGTCAGCCTGCTCGAGTTCGTCGAAACGTAAATCTCTGATCATGGGGCTCTGGCAGTGATGGCGGGGCGGAACCGCGACAGGGTTGTATCGAGCAGCGGTGCGGCGAATCTGAATGCGAATCCACGCAAGGGAGCACTGGAGATGCGCCCAGCGGTGAGCGGGCCCTCCCCCCGCCAGTGGAAGCTCGCTCAATGCAGCGGGGCCCCCCGGAAAAGTTTTCCCGGGGGGCCCCGCTCCTACGCCGCACGGGCCGGCGCTGACTTTGTTTCTCCGACTACTCCGTCGGATCAATCACGAGGTCCAGGGCCTCGTTGCCTGCCACGTCCGTAAGGCCCGCACCCAGGGTCAGCGTCGCAGCCGCATCGATCGCGGCGCTCAGCTGGAGGCGAACGTGATCGCTGCCAAAGCTCTCTGCGGCGGTCACGGTCTCACCGGTGGAAACCGTCCAGTTCCCCCCAGCGATCGCAAAGGCGCTGTCCACGGCCTCGCTGAACTGGACATCGATGACGGTGCCACCGCTGTCCGCGTCCAGGTTGACGAACGCGACGACGATGTCGGGCGCCACACTATCGCCACTCGGCACCGCAGAGCCAGTCATGGGCGCCCCCGGAACGTTGCCGACGATATCGGTCATGCCAGTCACCGACACGGAGACGGCCTGACCATCCACCAGGTCTTGGACAAAGAGCGTCGCCTCAAGGGACTGCACGTCGTAGGTCACAAGGCCCACGCGAACCGGAAGCCCGCCAGACGTGACATTGAACCTCTCGACAGGAATCGTCACGTCCGCATCGAGCATCTCGTTGAAGGCCACCACGATGGTGTCCCCACCGATGCCGCTGTCGATGCTGGCAGTCACGGCGCTCACAAAAGGCGGCACCACATCCTCGGTGGTCGTCACAGAAATCACACCCACTGAGGCGTTGCCCGCCGTATCGATGGCCGCTGTCGCCGTGATATCGAGGGCCACGCCAAAGGAGACGGGACCCGGGAAGCTCACATAGAAAGAGCGATCGTTGAGTCGCGACACCGATGTGGCAACGGAACCACCGAAGTTGTACTCGGTCGCCGTCGTGGCGGCCGCCTCCTGAACCGTTTCGTTGAACACCACCACAAGTGCGTTGGCATCACCAGGCACGGTCAGCGCGCTCGTTCCGGCGAGGGTCGGTCCAGACACCGTGTCACCAGTAACGGCAACGCCCGCCTGGCTATCAGTTGCGGCAAGCTCGACGCCCTGCGCTGAGCGCAGCGTGTTGATGCCGTCGGTCTCAAGCTCGAAATCGTAGGTCTCCGCCGCGTCGAACGAGGTACTGGCTGCGATACCGAGGGTGATCGTCAGGGTCGATACCCCATCGAAATCAAACGTCGCACCGGTCAGATCCACGGGCAAGCCAGTCCCCACGTTCGTGAGCACATAGGCATCCCGGTTCTCGAGGTTCCAGGTGGACATCGGCACGTTGAACGTGACGGTGACCATATCGTTGTTCGTGCCTTCGACGGCCGCGATGGCGGGCGCGCCGCCCTGGGCGGGGGCCGTCGTGTCCTCGGGTTGAATCGAGACATCGAGCACAGGGAACAGGAGATTGCCAGCCGCGTCACGGAGTCCGATCACGTTGACGGTTGCAGCCGGATCCACAGCGCCGGCGTAGGTCAGCACCACCCCGAGCCCGAGGTCATTGGCCACGGCACTCGCGGGGAAGGTCACTGCGGAAGTGACCGGATCGATCAGCCCATAGCGCGCCCCCGACGGGTTGGAAATCTCGTCGTGGAGATCCGCAGGATCGCGCATCGGCTCTGAGAAGCGAACTGAGATTTCGTTGCCTGCCACGCCGCTGATGAAGACACCCTCGAGCGATGGCCGGCGGGACTCGCCCGTCGCCTGCCCGGTGACGCCCATGGGGTCGGAGGCGTTGCCACCGAGATCGCGGATCGATGTGATCGAAAGATCGAAGTCGTCACCGACGAGGAAGGACGGCACGCCGGCACCTTCCAGGCTGAGGGTCGCGACGCCGGTGGATTCGTTGTACGACACCGTGGAGCCGGTAAGGTCCCAAGGGGTGCCAATCGGCGACTCGAGCGACCAACGCAGGATGTCCTCGGCTTCGACCGGCACGAGCGAGTCGCTGAAGAAGGCGAAGAGGACGTCGTTCTCAGCGCCTTCGATCGACTGCGCGGCTGCGGAGACGAGCGTGGGCGGGATGATGTCCGTCGAGGAGAGCGGTTCAGGGCCCACATCGCCCCCAAGATCGTTGCCCGCGGGGTCGGAGATCGCCTGGGCGACGGTGAGGGTCACATCACCAGGAACGGCGACGCTCTGGAGCGCCAGGCGAACGACGTCGCCGTCGACGAGCGTGGCGCTGTCCACCGTGATCGCCGGGGCGAAGGTGTAGTTCGCCGTGTTCGTCGCGGTGGTCACGTCCAGGGGCTCAGAAAACGTCACGTCGATCGTCTTGCCCGACCCATCCGCGTCGCGGTTCTGGGTCATGGACGACACCGTTGGAGCCGTGGCGTCGCCGGCGGCAAGGGCCGGTGCGGCCGCGACGTTGAAGCCTTCGCCGTCCACGTCGACGGCGCCCACTGCGGTCAGCTCCGCGCTCAGCCCGTTGGCGAAATCCGCGCCAAGCTCAATCGTGATCGTCTTCGTGGCAAGGTCGTAAGCGATGTCGCCCGGTGCCAAGACCACGGGGTTGGAGTCAATGTCGAGGGTCCAGCGCGCGGGGTCCTCGGCGGTGTCCGGATCGATGGCCTGGTTCAGGACAGCGACGACGTTGTCGTTGCCAAGCCCCTCCACCGTGTTGAAGTTGACGCTGGCGAAACCGTTGACGGCCGTCGAGCCCGCTACGAGGTTGGATGTCTGCGCCGGGAAGGCGTTGCCGTGGGCGTCTACCACGCCGTCGATGGTGATCTGGTCGAGGCCAGGAACCACCGGGCGGCTGAAGCTCACGCGCACCTTGGTGTTGTCAAGGGCGTCCACCGCAACCCGTGTGACGGACGTAACACCGATGGAATCCACGTGATCGAAGACCGAGAAGTGGCTCGCCGTGGCACCGAAGACGGGGCTGATCGGCTCGTCGAAGTCGATCGTGATGACGCGACCATACTCGTCGCCACCTGTGCCCAGGACGATGTCCTGGAGAACGGGGTTGCCCCCTTCAAGGCCAGGCGGCACGGCGTCCCCGGTGGCCGTTCCTGACACGGCCGTGGGCGCGACCGCCACGTCAGCGACCGTGGAGACGTTCGCCGCGAGGGTGAAGTCCTCGTGCAGGTTGGCAAGGGGCCCCAGCGTGATCGTGGCGACCTGGGTCGCGGGGTTGATGCCGATCACCGTGCCCGTCATGTCGAGGGTAATGCCCTCGACGCGCAGGTTCCAGTTGTCGGGATCTTCCGCTTCCGATTGGATGACCCGCGGTCCAGCCACGAAGGCCACCGTGATCTGATCGCCGCCCAGAAGGTCATCGGACACGTCCTGGGTAGCCCCCAGGATCCCGAGTCGAGGGACGCGCGGATCGGAGGTCGTGACATCGAGCCAGTCCTCCGTCACGCCGTCGATGCCCACGAATCGAACCTGGTGACTTGGCGTCACACGGGCATCGAACGCGATGAGCACGCGGCTGCCGTCGCGGGTGACCGACGTGGCGTTCTGCCCAGCCGAGGCCTCGATGGAACCCGTGCCGATCGTCCCTGAAAGCCCATCGATGTTGATCGAGATGGTCTGGCCATCGCGATCTTCGATGAGGTCTTGAACGGCGGCGCCGACTTGAGCGCCGTCGACGTCCGTATCAGAGGAGGAGGAGCATCCAACGGTGAGGAGGCCGATGGAGAGGGCAGCGAAAAGAGCGCGGACGCCCTTCTGGCAGAGCGAGGGCTGCGTTTTGATGGCCAGTTGTGCTTTCACGGGGAAACGACGCGCCGCTTTGGCACGCGCATGGGTTGCGGCTTAGACCCCGATCGCCCGTGGGGACGAGTCAATCGGGGCTCACCTTGGGCCTATCGGCCCCAGCCCCCCGCCCACCTTTAGGGAAGCCCCCGAGCGTTCGGGAAGACTCCGCATGCGCCGCGGCCCCGGTAGGGGCGTTCCGCTACAGATTCCCGAGGCGAACCGCGCCCGTGGGGCAGCTCCGGACGCACGCCTGATCCCTCGTGCATTCGTAATTGAGGGGCTTGCGGGTGATCGCGATCTTGCCGCGGGCGTCAAATCCGCCCGTCTCGCACGTCATTTCGCACATGGCGCACCCAATGCAAAGGTCCGCGTCGATGTGCAAGCTCACGTGTTCCCTCGGCGTGACGGGGCAACTCATCCCATCCGGAAAATCTTTCTGGTCGAGAAGGTCCCGCGTCATCGGATGGGAGGTCAAGACCCGGTAGGCCTCCGACTCCCCCGACGCCACGAGCTCCCCGATGCGGTCGAAATCAAAGCGGTCCATCTCCACGAGCTTCGGCTGAATGAGCGCGACCTCCGGGCTCACGTGCATGTGCAGCATCTGCTCCGTGATGACGTTCTCGACGATGTCGAAGGCGCGGAAGAGCGTCTGGATGGCATGCGGCCGGTAGGCGGGCGGCCGGTGGCTCGGCTTCACCGTCAAGTCCACGGCAATGATCCGCTCCGGCGAGAGCAGCTTGGCGAACCGGAGCGGCAGGGCGTCAGTGATGCCGCCGTCCATGAAGTGCCTTCCTTTCCATACCAGCGGCTCAAACACCGCAGGAAGGGCGCAAGAGCCGTACACCGCGTCGATCAAACCGATGTCCCGGAAGCCGCGGGCCCCAAAGAAGACCGGCCCCCCCGTTTCCAGGCAGACCGAATTGCAGAAGAAAGGAATGCTGAGGTCATCGAACCGCTCCGCATCGATCAGCTTGCCGAGGCTTCGACGGAACGTCTCGCCGCTATACATGCTTGGGGCGCGGATGCCCTTGCGGAGGAACTTCGCGAAGTTGAGCCGGAAATAGTCGTCCTTGGCGAGGCCCGGGAGTTCGCGCTCGATGTCCGAGACGCTGGACGCACCCGAGTACATCGCTCCGATGAGTGAGCCAATGCTGGTTCCTACGATGGCATCGACCTTGATCCCCAGGGCCTCGATGGCCCGCAGGACACCGATATGCGCCATGCCCCGCATGGCGCCACCACCCAGGACGAGCAAGGTTCCAATGGGCGGAAGGGAGTCCAACGCAGGACCATGGTCCTCCGCCTCCCCCACCGGTGTCAGAAGGGGGTCGCCGCCTTGCACGTCACTCGGGTCTTGGATTTCGCTCATCGTTGCGCGCGGAGCTGGATCCGCTGGTGCTCTGTCGACCGGATTGGGTGCCACCTTGAGACACCTCCGATGGCCTCCTAGGCCCAAGCAGAGCACCATTCCAACGAAGCGCGCCAAACGGAAGTGGGTCCCGCTCGCCCCACCTCTGTCTCCTACGCCCTGGGGGCCGCCCGCGGAGGCAGCCCAGCCATCGCAGGATCAGGGCCAGCCTTCGCAGCATCGGGCAACGACGCCTGAAAGCGCGGGGCTTCTGCAGCGACGAACAGGGGAGGCCCTCCGGCTGGTAGGCCTGGTGGGCCCGCCGCGACCTTGCGACGAATGGTCCCAGGTCATCGCGGGTCATCGCGGGTCATCGGCGAGAAATGAAGGCAGCTCAGCCCCCCCTATCGAAGGGGAGGCGGGTGGCCCATCACCGAGTTCCCCCAAAATTGACCCATGGGCTGCTCGCGCCGCAGGACCCCCCCGCGGCCGGGAATGCGGCAGGCCGGTAGCGGGAGTCACGGCTATAATCGCGGTCGATGTGGCGGGCTTCGCGAAGCCGAAGCTCGGGGCGTCGAGACCATCTGCTTCCGTAGTAATGAGAAGAGTCACCAACCAAGGCGCCCTACTGCTCGAGATCGAACCGATCTGCGAAGAGTTCGAGTGCGCGCTGCGGGACGGCTCGAACGTTCGGATCGAGGCCTACCTGGAAAGCAGGGTCGGCGTTGAACGCAAGGTGCTCCTGCGGGAGCTATTGGCCCTTGAGCTGCACTACGACAGTCAGCGCGGGGCGACGGCATCGATCGATTCATACCGCGACCGCTTCCCGGATGACAAAGATTCGGTCGTCGAGGCCTGGACTGCTTGGTCCGGAGCAGGGGGCGGGCCGCAGGCGGCGCCGATGGGCTCGATGGCGCCGGGGAGCCGCTTCGGAAACTACACGATCTTGGGCGAAGTGGGCCGAGGGGGGATGGGCGTGGTGTACCGAGCTAGCCATGGCGCCTTGGATCGCATCGTGGCGCTGAAGGTCCTTCCGGAGGTCACAGCGGGTCACACTTCCGCCCAAGAACGATTCGAACGCGAGGCCCGTGCCATCGCCCGGCTGCACCACGGGAACATCGTGCCCGTGTTCGAGGTCGGCTCCGTTGACGGCGCGCCCTATTACGCGATGCAGCTGATCGAAGGCCATGCGCTGGACGAGATCATCCAAGGACAGAAGAGCCCGACGGCCGGCCCAGGCGGCCCCAAGTCGAGCCGTGCCCCCCTCGCCGCGGAGCACCGATCCCTCGCTGCGCAAATGGCCGACGTCGCCGACGCCCTTCACTATGCACACGAACTTGGCGTCGTGCACCGCGACATCAAGCCCAGCAACATCATCATCGACGGGCGTGATGTGGCATGGATCGTGGACTTTGGCGTGGCCCGCGTCGAGGGCAGCAATCTCACCGGCCAAGAGGATCTCCTCGGCACGATACGTTACATGCCGCCCGAGCGATTCATCGGCATCGGCGACGAGCAGGGGGATGTCTATTCGCTTGGCGTGACCCTCTTCGAAGCCATCGCGGGGCGGCCCGCCTACGGGGAGCAGAGTCCGAGCGAGCTCATGCGGGCTATCGAAGGGCGCGACGTTCCGAGGCTGAGGAAGTTCATCCCGGACGTTTCCCTCGACCTCGAGACGATCATTGCCGTCGCGGCGGCCCGCGAGCCTTCGGGCAGGTACCCGAGCGCGCTGGCGCTAGCGGAGGACCTCCGGAAGTTCGCGAGCGGTCAGCCCATTGCCGCGCGCCGGCCCGCGTGGCCTGAGCGTCTTCAGCGATGGGTTCGCCGCAATCCCGCCGCGGCAGCCGCCGCGGCCGCGCTCGTCCTTCTGACGGTCGTCTCGGTGACGGCGTCCCTTGTCTTCCGGACCAAGAACGCCGATATCACCCGGCTTTCGCAGAACGTCGGGGAACTCCTCCAACGATCAGAGAGCGCAAGGCTGGACCTGCGGGGGACCCTTTACCGATCCGACATGCTTCGGGGCAGCCAAGAGGCCTTCCTTCGGGGCGGCGCCTCCAAGCTTGCGCGACTCCTGACCCCGTGGTCGACGCCGGCCGACGACCCGGATGTCCGCGGCTGGGAGTGGTACTTGCTCAGGTCCATCATCTGTCTCTTATACACATCTCCGAGCCCACGAGACTAGGCATGATCT
>CAJXRJ010000212.1 GCA_913058555.1 uncultured bacterium | reverse complement strand
CCTCGTGGATCTCGGCCGGGAGTCCAGGGAGGAGCTCGAGCGGGTGGCCCTGACCCCCGCGGCCGCCCTTGGTTCCGTGCGTCAGAAGCCGACGGCTGAGGCCTGTGAGCGGGTTCTGGAGGTCTTCGCGGCCCATGATATCCGTTACTTCTTCTACGTCGGTGGCAACGACTCCGCCGAGACGGCCCACCTCTTGAACGAGGCCGCCCTCGCCAAGGGCTATGACGTGCGGCTCTTTCACGTCCCGAAGACCATCGACAACGACCTTGCGGGCTGCGACCACACCCCCGGCTACGGGTCGGCTGCCAAGTTCGTAGCCCAGGCCTTCATGGGCGACGACGAGGACAACCGCAGCCTCGGCGGCGTGAAGATCAACGTTGTGATGGGCCGCCACGCCGGCTGGCTCACGGCGGCCAGCCGCCTGGCGCGGCGGAACGAAGGGGATGGGCCGCACCTGATCTATCTCCCGGAGAAGGCCTTCGACCGTGACCGCTTCTGCGATCGGGTTGAGGAGATGTTGCACCAGCATGGCCGCTGCCTCGTGGCCGTGAGCGAGGGCATCCACGATGCGGATGGGGAGCTGATCGCGAAAGGAAAGGAAGTGGACAGCCACGGCAACGTGCAGCTCTCGGGCACCGGCGCGCTCGGGGACTACCTCTCGGGTTTGGTCAAGTCCAAGGTCACAGCCGCCAAGCGCGTACGCGCGGACACTTTCGGTTACCTGCAAAGGAGCTACTTCGGCATCGCCTCCGAGCAGGACGCCCTCGAGGCCCGTGAGGTCGGCCGGGCAGCTGTGGAATACGCGACCTCAGGGGAGTTGACCCATGGGTCGATCGCCATCCAGCGCGGCGAAGAAGGGGGCTCGTACCAGCCGGTGTACGCGGCGCTCGCGCTTTCGGAAGTGGCGGCCGCGACGCGCCTCGTGCCCGATGAGTTCTTCAAGGGCGACGATGACATCTCGGAGGCCTTCGTCGAGTGGGCGACCCCGATCGTTGGCCCTCTGCCGACCCCCGGGCGCTTGGCCAGCCACCGCGTCGAGCGCAAGCTCGGATCTTGACGCTGAGGTCACTCGCCTGAGTGTCACAGTGGGGCGCAGCCCGCGATTCGAGCGGCCCCGAACCAGTCTCCATCTGGTTCGGGGCCGCTTTCTCTTACTCCTTACGCATGGCGCTTCGGGGTCTCCGATGCGAGCCGGATGAACTGGCTATCATGGCGACCATGAAACGCGCGCTCTCCAAGTACTCATGGATCGCCGGGGGCCTCGCGGCCCTCTGCCTCGCCCAAGTCATGACCTTCGCCCAGGAGGGCGGAGAGTCGAAGCCAGTGAAAGACGCCCCCGCGACGGAGGCGCCAGTGAAGAAGGAGGCCCCGAAGATCACGGGCAAGTTGCTCTTCGAAGGCGAGCTTCCGGTTCTCAAGGATCTCAACGTTCCGGCACGCGCGGCCGAGGGCTGCTGTCCACCGGGTGAGGAGGTCAACCGCCAGGACATGAGCCTCCTCATCGGCAAGGACCGCGGCATCGCCGGCGTTGTCGTGACCCTGACGGTGAAGGGAGCGAAAGTCGAGATCCCCAAAGAACCGTACCTCCTCGATCAGAAAGGCTGCCGCTTCACGCCCCACGTACAGGTCGTGCCCAAGGGCGCCAAGGTTGCGTTCTTGAACTCGGACAAGACCTCCCACAACGTGCACCTGATCTCGGTCCTCAACGACCCGCTCAACCAAACCGTGCTCGCGGGCAAGAAGCTCGAGCGCACCTTCAAGGAGGCCGAAGCCGTCAAAGTGACGTGCGACATGCACGCCTGGATGAACGCTTGGGTCGTGGTGACGGACGCGACCCATTGGGCCATGACCGACGACAAGGGGAGCTTCTCCTTCGATGAACTCCCGGCGGGGACGTACGAAGTGAAGTGCTGGCACGAGACCCTCGGAACGAAGAAGGCCAGCCTCACCGTCGGCGAAGATGGCAAGGGCACCCTCGAAGTGAAGATGGCGAAGAAGAAGCGCAAGTCTGGCCGTCGCCGCAAGCGTTAGGCACCGGCTGTCGCGGCGCCGATGCCGCCCACCGAAGGGACCCCGGGGTCCCTCCCAGGTCAGCCCCACATCGGGCCGGAACCCCCTCCAGGTTTCCGGCCCGTGTTCATTCCGTGTTCATTTCGAGCCTTTGGCCCCCCAGGCACAGGATTGAGCCTCACGCCCCTCAACGCGGAAGTCGATTCGACGTAACGTCGTAGTCCGTTCGCTTCTCCGAGTTCCACCGACGCCATGACCCATCCCACGCTACTGATCCTGGGCGCCCTCTCCGGCGCTTCCCTCAGCGTTCCATTCGCCTACGCCGCTCCGCAGGAGCAGGCCCCAGCCGAGGAGGGCAGCTCGTGCGCGTGCAACTGCGCCGCCTGCCTCGCCAAGCACGGCCCCAAGGCCACCACGGTGGGCGACACGCCGGCGCAGGAGCCCGTGCAGTCGGCTGAGATTGACGCCGTCCGCGAAGCCCTCGCCGCCGTTGAGGCGGAGATGGAGCGTGAGCGCAAGGTCGGCGAGATCCTCTCCACCAAGCTGGAAGAAGTCGACGCTCTCCTGCTCGAGGAGCCGATTGAAGAAGAGCCCATCATCATCGACGTGGAAGTCGACGAAGGCGAGTTCTTCGTTGGCTCCGAAAAGTCGGAGGGGGGCAGCTTCGTGTTCGCGACCCCCGCTGCGCCCGCATCCAGCGACCAAGGCTACTTGGGCGTGGAATTGGGGGAAGGTGACGACGGCGTCGAAATCGCCCGCGTCATGGACGGGTCTCCTGCGCAGGAGAGTGGCATCCAAGCAGGTGACGTGATCTTCAACATCGCGGGCACGACGGTCATGGATCTGGCGGGCCTGCGCGAGACCATGAAGCGCTTCAAGGCGGGCGACACGATCGGATTCGGCGTCATGCGCGACGGCCGTCCCGTGAACCTCAGCGCGAAGCTGACTGACCTTTCGGTTGTGCGTGGCGCCATCGCTCCCCAGGTCGAGGGCACCGTGCGCGTGGTTCCCGCCGTCCCGCCGGCCCCTCCCGTGCCCGCTGAGCCCGCTGAGCCCGCTGAGCCCGCCGCGCCGATGCGCATCCGGCTCCTGCCGAATCCTGCAGAGCCGATCCAGCCCGAGGAGGCCATGGAGATCGTTGAGTTGGAGATCACCGAGGCCAGCCCCGAGATCGAAGAAGAAGTCGAAGTGATCCTGGCCCAGCCGATCCGCCTGCCGAAGGTCGCGGTTGAGCCCCAGGCCATGCCGGAGCGCGAGCCGGCGCCCGTTCGCATCATGTTCACGGGGTCTGAGACGAAGGGCCCGAAGGCTAAAGCGAAGGCCAAAGCGAAGGTGAAAGGTAAGGCCAAAGCCAAGGGTAAGGCCAAGTCCAAGGCAAAGACCGAGGCCGTGGACGCCCTCCCCGAAGGCTACGTCGAGATCATGACGCGACGTGAGCGCCGCCCCGCCCGCACAAGTTCCGGCGCCGCCGCTCTCCAGGCACGCATCGACGCCCTTGAGGCGGAGGTCGCGGAGCTGAGCGAGCTGTTGGCCGACATTCGCCGTGAGTTGAACCGGCGCAACCTGCGCTGATTCTCCCGAGGCCCCGCGGCTTGGGCCGTTGGGACCCCAGTCAGCAAGCCCGGGCGGCGCCCCTCGACTCGAGGAGCGCCGCCCGGGCTCATTCTTGGGTGATCGATTCGGTTCTGCCCACTAGAGCAGGCCGCCCAGACCCTCCGGCAGGGACCCGCCGGCGTCGTCGTCCTTGGACGGTTTGGGACCGTGCTTCCAGGGCGGCGACCACCCGTGCAGGCGCTTAGCGACAGCAAGCAGGACCTCGTCGTCCAGGTCGCGTTCGAGGGCGATGAACGTAGCTGTGGGATCCCCGTGGGCCCGTCGGGAGAGGCTGTCCTCGAGCATGAGCAGGATCTTGTCCCGCACCTTCTCGGGGGACACGATGGCTCGCTCGACGAGGGGGACGTATTCGGCGTTGCTCTCGGATTCGATTCCGTGGCGCTTGCAGATACGGTCAAAGAGGCGTTGGGCGTCCATAGACGAGGTTGGGGGGATTCGGGGCAGCCGCGAGCTTGAGGGGACGGGAAAGGAGCGAGGCGGCAACCAATGGGGGGGGCCAGTGGTAGGCCGACGGTGACGTCGGGCCGCCTGTCCTGTTCGTTGATCAACCGTACCCCGTGATCCGGCCCAGGCGAACGGGCCCAGGCGAAGGGGCTCGGGCAGGCGTCCCAGTTCGGGCCACGGGAGTTTCGGTTGTGGGTGCGGAACGCCTGTTGGTTCCACAGGGGCCGCCGCATCCCGTGGATATCCCCCCGGCTGCGCCCCAAACCAGGAATGCGTTTCGTGAAACCCCAGGGGCGGTCAAGGGCCGACTCCGCACCTGTCGAATCTCCGGAGGTCGGGCTCCCCAGCCTGTATCCCCTTCGATCGCCCCAACTCCGATCATGCGCACACTCCCTTTGTTCGCCATCGCCCTCGGTCTAACCGTGGGCTTTGTTCTGCCAGCGTTCTTCCCGAGCCTTCGCGGCTCCTCCCAGGCCGGTACGGCCCTTCGTCTCAGTCTCGAGGACACCTTCGAGCGCTCGGACGTCGTCGTCGAAGGGCGAGTCCACAGCGCCACGAGCGGCGAAGACGCGGAGGGACTCATCTACACGGATTGGGTGCTGCGCGCCGATCGCTCCTATTGGGGCGAAGTGGGGGAGACCTTCACCGTTCGGCTTCCTGGGGGCGTCTTGTCCACGGGCAAGGGCATGGTCGTGCCGGGTATGCCTCGGCTCACGGTCGGCGAGGACGTGGTGCTGTTCCTTGGGGAGGAGTCGCCCATGGGTATGCGCCTTCCCACGGGCCTTAGTCAGGGAAAGTTCCGCATCGTGACCTCCACCAGCGGGGATCGCACCGCGATCCAAACGGGTGAGCATGTGTCGCTCATCACCGCACGGAACACGCGCACGGCGGACGGACTGGACATGCTTGATTATGCGGACCTGGTGGCGCGCCTCGAAGCGATGCGTCAGGACCGCTTGACCCGCGAGGTCCCGCCGATTCTGGTGGATCGGGAGCCCGCAGGTGGCGCCGCGACGGGAGTGAAGTGATGGGAATGAACAAGACCCACCGCCCAGGGCGACGCGGGATGGGCGCGGCCCTGAAGTTTGTCGCGTTCATGGGAATCGCCGCTAGCGTGATGGCACACGTGCGCCTTCGCTACAGCTCCACGGGCGCGCCCCTCGCCTGGGAGAATCCTGAGAACATCTCGCTCGTGATCCAATCGGATGGATCCGACGACATCGGTGACGGAAGCCACGAGACAGCGATCCGCAACGCCATCGACGCGTGGAACAGCGCGTCCGGATCCCGGGCGCGCATTGTGGAGTCGATGGCCAACCGGTCGCGACGTGACTGGCAAACGAACAACGTGCACCTTGTGGTCTTCGACGAGAACAACTCGTCAGGCTACTTCTCAGGGGGCAGCAGCATCGTCGCCATCACGCCGGTAACCTTCTTCACGGACGGTCGGATCATCGATGCGGACGTGATCTTCAACGGCAAGAACTTCGGGTTCTCCACGTCCGGAGAGATCGGCAAGTTCGACATTCAGGACGTCGCAGCCCACGAGCTTGGGCACTTGCTTGGCCTCGACCATAGCGGCGTTTGCGGGGCGACCATGTACCCCTACGTCGATCCCATCGTGATCCTCCACCGGAGCCTCGCCCTCGACGACCAACGGGGCATGCGCCACCTGTATCCGACGGGCAGCTTCGCACGCATCTCTGGCAAGATTACGCGCGCCGGGAGCGGCGAGGTGGTGCCTGGCGCCCACGTGGCCGCCCGCGACGGCGACGGCCATATCGCCGCGGCGATCCTCAGCGACGCGAATGGCGACTTCGTGCTCCAGGGCCTCGACTCCGGTAGCTACGAGGTCATCGTGGATCCCCTGGATCAACCGGTCTCGTCGTCGAACCTAGGGGGCGGACAGGCGATCTATACGAACTTCGAGTCGAAGGTCCTCGGCACGATCGCGGCGACCCAGGGACAGGTGGCGGGCATGGGCACGCACACTGTGGGCGATGACGTGTCCATCCAGCTTGGCCGGGTGGCCGACGATTACCCGATCCGCGGGGTGCGAGGCACGGTCAACAACATGATTGTCCGTGGCAGCGGCCTGGTGGCGGGCTCGACCTTGGAATGCAGCGACCCAGGGATTGCCATTCAGAATCTCTCGTGGAATGCGACCTTCGTGACCTTCGAGGCCGTCATTCCCGCGGGCACGCCCCTCGGCCACGCCGATCTCATCGTCACCAACCCCTCGGGTGACACCGACTTCCTCGTGGGCGGCATTCAGATTACCCCCCCCGACCCCCAGGTCACGGGCGTCAGCCCGGCCCTGGGTGATGCCGAGGGCGGGACGGCCGTCACGATCACCGGTTCCAACTTCCGCAGCGGCTTGCGGGTTGTCGTGGGCAACCGGATCTACCGTGACGGGGACACCGGTGGCTGCGTCGTGCAGGACTCAAGCACGATCACCCTGACCACCGACGACACGATCGCGGGCAACCACGACGTGGTGGTGATCGATCCCACCGGAGTCGAAGGGCGCCGGACGAACTCATTCAATGTGGTGGTGACGCCCGAGTTGGAGACCGTGTTCCCCATGGTCGGGACCCTCGCGGGTGGCACGACCATCAACCTGACCGGCAACCACTTTGTGGAGGGGACGGTCGTCACGATCGACGGCGCGATCCAGGCCAACCTCGTCATCGATTCACCGACGCGCATGCGGGTGATCACCGAGTCCGGCATTCCGGGGGGGCCCTATGTCCTCCGCGTGGAGTCCCCGAGCGGCGGCTTTGCCGAGTCGGCCTTCACGTTCGTGGACGCTCCGGACCCGCGCATCACCATGGTGACGCCGGACGCGAGCGATATGTCAGGGGGCCAGACCGTCGCGGTCCTGGGCTCCGGGTTCGGCGACAACACGCGCGTGTTCTTCGGCGTGGATCCCCGCACTGGCGTCGGGGGAAGCATGGCCAGCACCGAATTCATCGATGGGGGCCAAGTCCGTACGGTCACGCCGGCAAGCTCCGTGGGAACCACGGCTGTGATGGCCATGGACATGGAAACCGGCCAGGTCTCGACCCTCGAGGCCGGGTTCACCTACACGGGGCAAGAGCCCGTGGACGGTGGAGGCGGATCCTGCGCCGCGGTCATCGTCCCTGGCCCGCCCTCGTGGAAACGGATCATTGGCGGAGGCGGCTGGATCCTGCTCGCGTTGATCCTCGGGGTCTGGCACTCCCGGATGGTCCTCAGGCCCGCCGTTCGCGCTGGGTTCTAGCGGCCGCCGCCAGGTGGCGGCGCGGGCCTTCAGCGCTTCGGCGACCTCGACTCACTGCTCCCGTGTATAGCGCGCAAGGTCCCCGCCTGCGGCCGCCACGGGGTGCTCCGGGTCGGGCCAGCGCTGGGGGACGCGCCGGAGTTCCGTGACGTCGTACTCCATGGCGCGCACGCGCTCCACCAGAGCGCTGTACCTCTCGTTGGAGATCTCCGGGTCGCGCGTCATGATCCACACGTAGTCGCGCTTCGAGCGAGCGATGATCGTCTCGGAATAGGCGTTATCGACGTAGCCCACCAGGTACTCGGCTTTGAACGGCCAGAGAAACCGCATGCCCCACGTCGCGTTCGTTTGCTCGTTCGAAACGAACCCCGTGGGCTCCATCGTCTTGACCTTGCCATCAAACGCGCCTTTCCGGAACACGTAGCTGGTCAGGATGCGTGTCTCGCCGTCCCGCGCATAGGACTCCACGGCGTTGTGGGCCGTCTTCTCTGAGCTGGCGGGAATGTGCCCCTGGACGTACCAATCGCCCATAAAGCGATCGAGATCCACGTAGGGGGCGGTGGCCAGGGGCTTCGTGGGAGCGCAGCCCACGAGGCTCAGGGAGAGCGACGCCGTGGCGAGGGCCAAGGCCTGGGGGAGAAGGGCAGAGAGGGTCATGGCTCGCATGTTCTGTCCTCGCCCGGGGAACGCCCACGGATGCGATCCCCACGGGTTACTTCGCGATCTCTACTTGGCGGCGGCTTCACGCCCGATTGACTCGAGCTTCGCGAACAGGTCATTCGCGTTGATGGGCTTGGGCAGGTAGTCGTCCATTCCGGCGTCGATGCAGCGCTGGGAGTCGCCGCGCATCGCATTGGCGGTCATCGCGACCACGGGGATTCGCGCCGTGCCTTCTTCCGCCTCGCGGGCGCGGAGGTTCTTGGTGGCCTGGATCCCATCCATGATGGGCATCTGCATGTCCATCAGCACCACGTCGAAGTCCCCGCTCTGAATCTCCTGCAGGGCCACCTGACCGTTGCCGGCGACGCATACGGTATGGCCCCAAGATTCGATCAAAAGACGAGCGACGCGCTGGTTCACAGGGTTGTCCTCCACAAGGAGCACGTCCACGGGGTGCTTGGACGTCTTCTTGCGGCTGCGCCTCGAGGTCATGTCTGCGAGGTCGAGGCCTTTTGGGGTGATGGGCTCCAACATCGTGGCGGATTCGAGGGCCGCGCGGAGGCCGGGGCCGACGATGGGGAGGAGGACGCTCCGGCATCTATCCGCGTCGATTCCGCCGTCGCGCAGGCCGGTGGTGGATTGCATCAGGATCCACTGGGGTGGGACCGGATCCGCCATAGCGGAGTCGATGTTCATACGCTCGGCCGGCGCGATAGCTGCGTCGCATAGGACCGCTATGAATGGCTCTTCCATGGCCTTTGCGGCCGCGCGGGCTGCGTCTGGGCAGTCAAAGGTGCGCACGTCCACTGACCATGTCTCAAGGAGCTTCTCAACGGAGGCCCGGGTCCATGGGCTGTGGCTAATGAGGGCGACGGGGCCGCGGCGCGCCTCCGCGGCGAGCGCACCGACTGCGCAGTCGTCACTCGCCGGGCTTGGGCTGCGTTCGAGGGGCAGGACGAAGCTAAACTGGCTGCCCTTCCCTTCGGTGCTCTCCACAAAGAACTGCCCACCCATGCGTTTGCAGAGCTCCTTTGAGATCGCAAGCCCGAGGCCCGTGCCACCGAAGCGGCGTGTCGTGGACTGCTCGGCTTGGGTGAATGCTTCGAAGATGCTCTTGAGCTTCGATGGAGCGATGCCCACGCCCGTGTCGGTCACGGTGAACTTCAAGCAGTTGGCTCCGTCTTGGTCGGCCCGTTCCACCGCGATGCCCACATGCCCCTCGCCGGTGTATTTGATGGCGTTGCCCAAGAGGTTGACGAGGATCTGTCTCACTCGAACCTCATCGCCGACGATCCCGTCGGGTACGTTCGCCGCAACGTCGCAGGTCACGTCGAGGCCCTTCGCGTGCCCTTTGCCCACCGTCATCTTCAGCGAATCCTGGATGCACCGGCGCAGCGAGAAGGGAGCCGAGACCAGATCCATGTGCCCGAGCTCGATCTTGGAGAAGTCGAGGATGTCGTTCACGATCGCCAGTAGACCCAATGACGAGTTCTGAACCGTCGTGAGGTAGTTCCGTTGTTCGGCGGTGATGTCGGTCCCAAGTGTGAGCTCCGTCATGCCGATGATGCCATTCATCGGCGTGCGCAGCTCGTGGCTCATGTTGGCGAGGAACATGCCCTTGGCCACCGTTGCCTCTTCGGCGACGCGCTTGGCGGCTTCCAGCTCCTGCGACTGGCGCTGCAAGCCCTGGACGAGATCACGGGCCAGGGCCACGGTCGCTTGGTTGCGTCGGCGGACGAGCTCGCCCGTATGGGCGGTGAACGCCAGGTATCCGAACGTCAGGACGCAGGCTCCGACCTTGATCGCTTCGAGTGCGAGGGATATCTCCGAGCCGCCGAAGAACACGCTCGCGGCCAGGGCGCTGACGTGGGCGACGGCGCAAATCCCCAGCAGCTTCAGGCACCAACTGAAACCCGCGGCCGACTGGTCGGCGACGCGGATGTATGGGAAGAAGAACAAGAGGCTCTTCGGCCCGCCCGTTGCGTAGATCAGCGCAGCGCCGAAGACGACGTCGAGGCGCAGGAACAGCCTGCCGAGGTGGGGGCGACCCGAGGGCTTGTAGAAGGCGCGGAGGACCCCAAGGGAAAGGAAGGCGTACGCCACGACGATGCAAACCAAGGCCAAGGCGCTCCGGTCGAAGGGCGTGCCGAAGACGGCCCAATTGTGGACGACGCCCACGCTGCCCATGAGGAACATGGCAATGATCCTCATCATGGGGATCACGCGCGTGTGGAAGCGGTGATCACGGAGGGCCCGGAGACGCTGGGCCGTCTCCCGATCCATCATCAGGGCCCCGGGCTCAATCGGAGCGCCCAGCCCCTGACGCCAAGGGCGGGGGCGCCGCTGGGCGCTTGGTTC
>CAJXRJ010000211.1 GCA_913058555.1 uncultured bacterium | reverse complement strand
GATGGTGCGACTGGCCGTGCCCCCGCGGGGGGGCGGCGAGGGGCCCATGGCAGCGGGTCTCGGGCTCGAATTCGAAGGGCGCGGGAAACACGCCGCGCTCATGGCCCTCGACATCTATCGGGTGGATCTGGCCGCGAGCCTCCCGAGGCTGCGTGCCGCCAAACTCGTTTCACTCCAGGGCGATGGCCGCGAGGCCGCAGGCCTCGTGGAGGGCGCCCCATGGGAGCTGCCATTTCAATGCACGGAGCGCTCGCGCCTGCGCCTCTCGGTCGCGTGGCCCCCCATCGCCCGGCGCACGGAGTCGCCTCCCGAGCTCGCGGTGATTGGATCCAGCGTTAGCGGCGCCTTCGTTGAGAAGACGGTTCGCCTGAACGAAGCGGATCTGGACGGTTGGTTGGACCAGGAGTTCGCCTTGGGGGAGCTCGGGGACGGGGAAGCGCGGCTCCAGTTCGAGATTCGCGGCGGCGGCGAGGTCGGGGACGAGGCGCTCCTCCTGGGGGACGTCGTCATCGTGACCCCCCCTGCGGAATCACTGACGGAGCCACCGCCGACGGTCATCTTCGTGACTTCGGACACCCACCGCGCGGACTACTTCGGGGCGAGCCCCGAGTCGGGGCGGGCGATGACGCCTGTGATCGACGCCCTCGCGGAGCGCGGGCTGGCGTTCCGTGCTGCGTACGCCACGGCGAATGTCACCAACCCCTCGCACATCGCGATGATGACGGGGATTCATCCGCGGGATTCTCACATCATCGACAACTCGACGACTCTCAATCCTCGGGCAGAGACCCTCAGCGAGGTCTACCGGCGTGCGGGGTATCGAACCCTGGCGGCGATCAGCACGCAGCACCTGGGCCCCGACCAAAGCGGGCTAGGCCAGGGTTTTGACCGCTTTGACGCGCCGCTCGGCGCCAAGCGTCACGGCGTGCATGCGATCGAGGTGGCGCGGCAGTGGTTGGCTGAGTCCGAGGGCGAGCCCGTGTTCCTTTGGGTTCACTTGTTCGACGCCCATGCGCCTTACGCTTCCAAGGAGATCGACCCCTCCGAGTTCTACAACGGCGATCCCAAGGCCGTGCCCGAGGGGCGGGCGGGCTGGCCAAAGGAAGTCCCGCGCTGGGTCATGGACCAGGGCATTGAGGATCCCGCGTATGTGGAGGCTCTCTACCGCGGCCAGGTGGAATACCTGGACGACGCGTTGCACGGGCTCTTCGCCGAACCGCGTGCACGCGCGGGCTGGACGGCGTTCACCGCCGACCACGGCGAGAGCTTCGGCGCCTTGGGGCTGTGGTGGGATCACGTCGGGCTCTACCACCCGACGGTCGCCGTGCCCCTCGTGCTCGCGGGGCCCGGCGTGCCGGTGGGGGTCTCGGAGAGGCCGGTGGGCAATATCGACCTGGCGAGAACGCTGCTGGATCTAACGGGCGTGCCGTCGGAGCTCCCCGGGCGCAATCTGGCGGAGCTGGGCCTTACCAGCCAAAGCGGCGAGCCCCAATTCGCGATCTCTGCCCATGGATTGCAGGCCGCGATCTTCCATGGTCCATGGTGTCTGACCATCGACCTTCGGTCCTATTCCGTGCCGACCATCGAGCACGTTTGGTTGAAAGGGCGCGTGCGCCTCTTCGACCGCAGGCGCGGGCTCGACACCGGCGAAGATTTGATCGACGGGGAGCCTGAGCTTGCGCGCCGGATGAGGGCTAGGCTCCTGCTTTGGCTAGGCCAGGCGGAGGCTACCGATCTTGGGCGCACCGTAACCCTCGACGAAGGCGCCGCCGCAAACTTGGACGCCCTCGGCTATGGCGGGTTCACCGCCAAAGACGAGGGCGCTTGGTGGACCGACGAGGACGCCGACCCGGACTGGCTAAAGCGTTTCGACGACTAGCTCCGAGTCGGGCCCATCTGCCCGAGGACTGGGCCGTCCAAGAGCTTGCCCACCCAGGGATCAGAATTTGATGCCGACGCCAACCGTGCCGATGAGGCCGTCGACGTCGACGCTTCCCGACGACACGTCGAGGCTCGTGGTGTCGTACATCACGCGGAAGTTCAGGAACAGCGTATCGGTGAGATCGACGAGGGCACCGAAGCCGGCGTTGTACCCGAAGTAATCCTCGGACACGTCGCCGGTGTCCAGGTCGAAGCCGTAGCGTAGGTTCGCCTCGATGTAGGTGTCGAGGCGCCACAGGCCGAACAGGCGCTTGCGTAGGCCGACGTCAAGCTCGGTGGCCTCGGAGTTGTCGAAGTCACGTCGTTCGATGCCGCCGACGATGTCCACGAGGCCGGTCATGATGGCGACGTGGGCGCCGTAGCCGGAAAGGTCAACGTCGTCTTCGGAGATTTCGCTGATGTCGCCCTCAGCGTCGTCGACCACGATGGCGCGGGCTTCGAGGCTCAGGATGTCGGAGGGGATGACCTGGCACGAGGCGAGGCCGCAGGCGATGGCAAGGGCGGAGAGGATTCTCATGATCCTGGAGAGGGTACCGATCGGCGCCGGCCAGCTCCCGTCGAATGGTCGAGGTCTTGGGCAGGGGGCCTTGGGGCGGATTGTCCCCGGAAGGGGACACTCCCCGTGGACGGGGCCCACGGCGGCGCTTCGGAGGGCGAGGCATGGCTCTTGCTAGTGCTCCCCAGACCCGCGTGTCGCCGCCTGGGTTTTCCCCGTCCTGCCGCAATCCAAGTACCTCCGATCGTCATGACTCGCCCCGCCAACCGAAGGATGTCCCGCCAACGCCCATTCAGGATCGGTGCCGCGGCGCTCTTCCTTGGGCTTCTCAGCACGAGCTGCGTCCACGGACGCTACAGCCACCGCCACCGAAGGCCCGTCGAGACCTGCTACCAAGACAACGAGGTCGCCCGCGGCCTGCACCTGTTTTCCGCCTTCCTCCACGTCGCGGCAGCTCTTTCGGACTGATCACCGGTGACCCGTTTCGGGGATCTGCCCAATCTCTGAATCGATCCCATAGGCTCAAGGCACATGGGGTCCATGGTCAGACGTACTTCCAAGTCGCCGAGCGGCGCAGGTCCAGCCGGACTCCCCGGCGGCGTGGGTCCTGACGGTTGCGGCCCTTCCGGTCCGCCGGGGGCCGGCGTGGTCCTTGACGACGAAGTCCGAGGCTTCGTTCGGACGCTGTCGGTGAGCCTGGCACGCGGCGACCTGAGTTTGGCCGATGACATCGAGCAGGAGACGCTGCTCGTGGCGCTTCAGCGCCGCCCCGCGTCCGAGGGCGCCCTGCGGAGTTGGCTTCGCTCGGTTGCCCGCTTCAGCCAGCGGTCCGTGCTTGGGCGCGGGCGACGCCACGGCAACCACGTTTACTACGACGCGTCGATTCACGACGGTGCTGCCGATGGATCCGGGGAGGGAGCGGCGGGCCGTGCCGCGAGGCTCAATCCCGTTGAGCTTGGGTCGCGCCGGGAGGTGGGGCTCGCCATCGATCGGGCCCTTGATCGACTGCCGGATCGCTACGGGCGTGTGATTCGCATGCGCGTGCTCGAAGGGATGCCCCCCCGTGCGATCGCCGCCGAACTCGATGTCCCGGTCAACACCGTCCGAACCTGGACGCGGCGCGCCTTCGAGCAGTTACGGGAGGACGCGGATTGCATCACGATGGAGCGCGCAGAGCGGAGCCGCTTCGGGGTCGTGGGGGCTGCGCTGCTGCGATTTGCCCGAAGCCGCGCGCTCTGGATGGCCGCGGCCCCGGTGGCCGTGATCGCGGCGCTCTGGTGGGGCGATGCCAACGGGGACCTGCCCACCCAGGCGACGGCCTCCGCACCGGGAGTGGCGGCGGCGGAACCGGAGCACGTCGAGATCGCCGCGGCAAAGCCGCAGCGCAGTGCGGTCGACCAGGGGAGTCCGCAGGGTGCGGTGATCAGCCGAGACCGGACCCCCGTGGCCACGGGATCACAGACCGTGCATGTGACGGTGGTCGACGAATCGGGACGGCCTGTCCCGGGCGCTGAGCTCTATTCCCACGCTGGATGGAATGGGGCCGTCGAGCGAGCCGCCGTCACGGGCGCAGACGGGACCGCCACGGTCCGTTCCGGTAGCGGGGCGGCGTGGGTCGCGGCGCGCGGGCCCGTTGGGTTGCTCTCCGAGAGCATCCTGCTTGGGCAGCCCTACGTTTCGGCGTCCGCTTCGCTCACCCTCCGTCTCCGCCGGGTCCCGGTCCAATGGATCGATGTCGACCGTAGCGCCCGGCCTGACCTCACGGGACCCCTGCGAATCGAGGGCATTCCGGAGGACCCGCGCCTGTTGGCCCAGGAGAGTCCCCTGGGCGGAATCCGTGGGGCGTCCTGTTGGGTGCCGGCTTGGGACGACCGTTCGGGTCGATTCGGCGTCATGACGGGAGATCTTCGCAAGTACCTCGCGGTGTGGGACGGGACAGGCCAGGTGGCGCTGGCTGGACCGGTGACCATTGCGAATGGCGCCCCCGATCGCATTGCACTTCGCCGGCCGTGGTCTGTAACCGGCCGCCTCGTGATGGCCGACGGGCAACCGGTGAAAAACGCTCGACTTCGACTGGCGAGCGGACTCTCAAGCGCAGGGAACGGAAGGCACGGCTACGCCTTCGACGCACTGACGAATCAGCGGGGGGAGTTCGAAATCCCCCATCTCGTGGGCGACTCGGTTTCGATCGGTGCCCGGGGCCTTTCGTCCCAGACGATCGAACGCCCCGACGGGGATTCGATCGATGTGGGCACGTTGGCGCTCGATCAACACGTGGACGAAGTCGGACTGGCTGGCCGTGTCCTCGGCGCTTCGGGTCCCTTTACCGTGCAAGCCGTCACGTCGGACTGGCGCCGCGGCGGGATCTCGATTCACTTCGCAAGAACGCGCGGTCCGGAGGATTCGGTGACGACGAACCCGCGCGGCGAATTCGAGCTTCAACTCGGGGCTGCGGGCGTGCGGTCGATCCTCGTCACTTCGCACCCGCGGGGCGATGAGATCCCCCCGACGTGGATCGATATGCCGGCGGGCGGATGGGGGACTACGGCCATCGAGATCGACGTCGACCCCCGGGGTGTAGCGCACCTACGTGGGGAGCTCTCGGATGCCCTCACGCCCGGCTGGGTTCAGTTTGTGCACGCCGGGATCGGCCATCGCGTCGAGGGTGTATTCGAGGACGGCACGGCCCAGTTCCGTTCTCCTGCGCTCAGCGCCGGGTTGTGGCGCATCGAGGGATTCGATCGCGAGGGACAGCTGTGTCGGCTGGCGGAAGTGAAGGTCAAGGGGGGCGTCGACCTGGACCTTGGGGTCTTGGTGCCGGAGGTTGGGAAACTCGATGTGGCTTGGCCCGCGGTCATGGACTCGTGGAGCGGCCTGCACCTGACCATATTCAAGGACGGAGCACTTTGGTTCCAAAGGCGAGTGTCGCCGTCGGAGCTTCGGGCGGAGTACTCGCACATGCGTCTTTCGGTGGGGCGCTACGGTTTCGAGGTGCGTGGGCCGGGTTCGCTCTGGGGCGGAGAGGGTGAGGTTCGCGCGAATGAGTTGACCGTCCTGTCCCTCGGGGCCGATCGCCGGGTGCCGCGCGCAGGCGCCCGCTGAGGCCTGGCGCGGCTGGGGTGGGCTCACAGTTTGGCCGGCTGGTGATGGGCGCGTGCTTCAGGCATGCTCGGGGCGTGCATGACTCAAACGATTTGATGGTGGGTGTGGGCTGGCGCTTCGCGGTTCTTGTGGCGGGTCTTCTTCCGGTCTCCCTCGGCGGGTGTGCCTCCCACGGGGCCGAGTCCTTGGATGGGGCCTTGGATGGACCCGCCCGGGCCGCCAGGGGGCCGAAGAACGTGCTCTTCATCGCGATCGATGACCTGCGTCCAGAGCTCGGGTGCTACGGCGTCGAGCACGCGCGTTCGCCGCGGCTGGACGAATTCGCGCGCTCGGGGATGCTCTTCGAGCGGCACTTCACCCCGGCGCCATCCTGTGGCCCTTCGCGCTACGCCCTCCTCACGGGGCGCAGCCCGGCGCGCTCGGGTGCCCTTGGGAACGAGGCCCTCTACCGGGGCAAGACCCGGCTGTCCGAGGGGGAGACCGCTGGGCCCCAGAGCGTGCCAGAGCTCTTCCGGCGCAGCGGATACCGCACGGTTGGCATCGGGAAGATCTCCCATACGCCCGACGGAAGGGTCTACGCGTATGACGGGACGGGGGACGGGCGCCCTGAGCTGCCCCATGCATGGGATGAGCTGCCAACGCCGTTCGGGCCTTGGAAGCGCGGCTGGGGCGCCTTCTTCGCGTACCCCGGCGGCGTCCACCGCGAGGATGGCGGCGACCACGCCAACCTCATGGACTTCACGGCGGAGGCTGATACGGATCTACCGGATGGCCTGATTGCCCAGGCGGCGGCCCAGCGGATCGCCGAACTTGGGCGCGCGGACGAGCCGTTCTTCATGGGAGTGGGATTCTTCAAGCCCCATCTGCCCTTCGTGGCTCCCGCCGGCGACCTGGCCGCGATGGAGGACGTGGCGATTTCGTTGCCGCCGGAGCGCGAGCGTCCGAAGACGGGGTACGTGCCCGGGAGCGGCGAGTTTCGGCGCTATCGCGCTGAGCGGGGGGGGGAGCTGGTGAGCGGCAAGTTGCCGACCGAGGACGAGGACGTGCTGCGGACGCGCCGGGCCTACCTCGCCTGCGTTCGTTATGTGGACCGCCAGGTGGGAACCGTGCTCGACGCCCTGGAGGATGCGGGGCTCGCGGACTCAACGATCGTGGTGATTTGGGGTGACCATGGCTGGCACCTTGGGGACTCGGGGGCCTGGGGCAAACACTCACTCCTCGATCGATCCCTGCGCAGCGTGCTGATGGTGAGGGCGCCGGGCGTCACGTCACCGGGAAGTCGCACGAATGCCCTCGTTTCGACCCTGGACTTGGCCCCAACCCTCGCGGAGCTAGCGGGGATCCCGGAACCCTCCATGCAACATCCGCTGGATGGTGTCTCCTTGGCGCCCCTGCTCGATGGGTCGAAGGAGAGGGTGCGCGACCGAGTCGCCGGCTACTACGGGCGTGCGGCTACGCTGAGGACGGATAGTCACCGGCTGCTGGCGCGCCGCAAAGACGGAGAGTGGACCGACGTGCGCGTGTTTCGGATGGACGGGGCCGCGGACCCGACTCTGGAGCAATGGAGCCAACCCGCGCGCGATCCCTCCCAGGGTATGGCGCGTGAGATGCTATCGAGCCTCCTCCCGCTGGAGCGCCGGGACTAGCCCCGCGGGAAGCGCGGCCGGCCCGAGCTGCGTGCCTTCATGGGGCCCCAAGTCACCGACGTGGGCTGCGATGCAAATGGTCACGCCCCCCAAACCCGTAAGCATGGGGGGCGTGTTGGTTGCCCGCGTGGACGAGGAATTCCCCCGCGCCAGGCGGCGCCGGTCGGTCTCGATCAGCGCTTTCGCATGAGCTTGGCGTTTGGTGCGGCCGCCAAGCCCGGCGATAGGATCCCGTTCGGGCCGATGAACGCCAGGTTGTCGATGGCTCCGGACCCGAACAGATTGATGCGAAGGGTGGTGACCCTCGAGCTGTTGAAGCCCGTCTGTTCGGTGGACGTCGCCGTCGTGAGGAAGCCGGCCTGCGGGGCCAGGGCGGCGAGGTCGAGGGTTCGCACCCCCGTGCCAGCCATCTGGGTGATGTCCTCCGTGAAGCCGCCCGGGACGCGATAGGTGCGCGTCAGGTTGGCTTCGTCGGTCATGACGAGCTGGGCCTCCTGCACGTCCACCATGTCGATATCGATCAGGTCGATCGAGCAGAGCGTCGTGGGCGAGGCGAACGAGAAGGTGACCGATCCGCCGCTAAGGTCATCGTCGGGGTCCGAGTAGATCCCAGGCGAAGACTCTGCGTCGTTCTCCTGGAGGATCAGCGCGTTGCCGCTGCCCACAAGCAGATCTTGATCGGACGAGGCGGCGTTGGGGCCGAACGCATCGGTGTTGAAGATGGCGGGTGTGAAGCCGGAAACCGACTGGCCAGAGACGTCAATGACGGTTCCGAAGGCTTCCCCGATGTCGATGCGCTGGCCGTTAACCAGGGGAGTCACGAGGTCGTCGTCGGTTTCGAAGTCGACCACGAAGCAACCGTTAGTGCACGTGAAGCGCGCAGGGATCGTGCCGAAGACGGCGCCGCTGGAGAGGTCGCGGAAGCGCAGGAACACTTCGCCACCGGTGAATGCCGGCGAGGCATCGAAGGTGATGGAGAAGTTCGCCGTTTCGCCGGGGGCGACGTTCATCTGGATGCTCGGCGTTGCGATGGTCGAGAGGCCCGTGGGCATGCCGTCCGACACAAGCTCGATGTCGAGGGGCGAGGAAGACACGCTTTCCACGGCATCGACGATGGCGTTCGCGAGGGCTTGATCGCCGCTCGTGATGTCGAAGACGAGCGGTGTTCCTGAATCGTCCACCGCCCCCGTGAGTCGGGCGAGGGCCGAGAGCATCACGCTAGGGTCGGTGCTCGGGCCAGTGTCCGTCAGTGGACGGCCGTTCGGCGCCAAGCCGATGACACGAATTCCTGCGGCGTTGAGGGCCGCGATCGACTGGGGCAGGGTCGCCGAGCCCCGTGGAGCGACGGCGCCCGAGACGGTGTTCGTGTTGTTCGAGAGCGCGTCGCTCACGAAACCGTATCGTTCCACGCCAGGCACCGTTGAGCAAGAGAAGGCGGTGGTGGGCTCTACGCTGCCGGTTCCTGTGATGGTCGCCGGAATCGGTGCGGACGAATCGAACGGTGAAATGGAGCAGATGTCGGTGGCGAGGATGACGATTCGCAGGGAGTCTTCCCGGAAGCCGACGCCGCCTCGGTCCCCCGAGGAAGAGCCAACGTAGCTCGCGAACGGTGGAACGTCGCCGCTCGTTCCGGGGGCGGTTTGGGCAATGAGGGATCCTGCGAGACCGGAGTCCAGGGTGGACCCATTGCCGTTGCCGTCAAAGCCCGCCCCCATGGCGACCTGGAAGAGTGCTTCGCCAGCCGATGATTCAGGGCCGTCACCGCCGTTGGCGGGGGCGACGTTGGCGAGGGCCGCAGAGAGGCTCGCAACGAAATCGGGGTTGGAGCGACTGAGGATGGCTTGATTTAAGAAGAACGGCCGGCCGCGTGAGTCACCGCCCCCGAAGTCGGCGCCAGGGCCGCCGTAGTCCTCAAAGCGCCCAACGCCATAGGCGATGTCGGCCGTCGGGATGGCGGCCTGTAGGAACGCTACGACGCGGGTGAAGGCGGCAATAACCTCTGGGGCTTCGTCAGCGAAGCTGCCGGTGTCGTCAAAGAGGAGGAACACATCGACACGACCTGAGTTGGAGCTCGGGGGCAGCGTGATGCTGACGTCGTAGGTCTCCGAACCACCGGAGCACGTGGCACCGCTGATGGAAGTGATCGACGTGGGGCTCACCGACTGGGCAGATGCGAGCGAGCTGACGGCGGCACCGAGCGCGAGCGCAGCGCCAATTGGGCGTAGAGAGCTTGAATGCATGGGAAGATTGGGCAGAACGAGTGGGAGCGAACCAGGAGTGATTCGTTCCCACCACCGTAGTGGCGATCTCGTTTTCCGCCCGTTTGCCCCATCGTGAATTCACAACTCGGTGACAGTTGGCAGCTTGCCTGAAAGGCCTGGCGCCCGGGCCGCTGTGCCCGTCTCTATCCCTGGCTATCGGTCGAGGCGATGGGCGGCCACAAAGTAGGCGCCACGGACCTTGCCGTCGTTTCCGGTGAGCGACGTGAGCAGGTCCGCTGGGCCGCGCTCGAGCGTGGCCTTGAACGTGGCGCTCGTCGCAGAGGGGTCAAGGGAGACTTCGTGGTTGTAGTTGCCAATCGACACCGTCGCAGCCGTGGCGTCCATGGCCTTGTCGAGCTGTTCAGGCCACCGGCGAAGGGTGATCTCATAGTCGCCTGCTTCCCGCACGTCGACCGCCCAGGGTCCGTTGGCCACATGGCCGCGCCGCACGTGGTTCTGGTGCCACGGCGTGCCGCCTTTACCGGAATGCCAGTCGTGGGACATCAAGTGGACCGGGTTTTCGTCGCCGCCCAGGGCGATGCGAACCGTCGATTCCATGGCGGGTGCGAGCGAGGCCCACCAATCGTCGTAGCTGGCGCGCATGGACGCGACGCGGTCAGGATGGGCGCCCGCCAGGTCCGTGGTTTGCGCGGGATCCGCGTCGATGTCGAAGAGCTCGGTGCCGTTGACGAGGCGCCATTGATCCGTCATGACGGCGCTCTTGCGCCACTTGCGCGGGTGCTCAAGGCGCTGGGAATGGACGAAGAGCGTGCGACCTCCTGGGGCGGGAGCGGCGCCGCGGAGGGCGGGCGCCAGGGACGCTCCGTCGATGGGGTTCTTGGCCTCGAGCGAGACGCCCGTCATCTCGAGCAGCGTGGGGAGTACCTGTCTCTTATACACATCTCCGAGCCCACGAGAC
>CAJXRJ010000210.1 GCA_913058555.1 uncultured bacterium | reverse complement strand
ATCATGCCTAGTCTCGTGGGCTCGTAGATGTGTATAAGAGACAGTGTTCGCGATGGAGTCGAAACCAACGCTGCAGGGGTTCGGGAAACGGCGGTAATTGAAGAGGCGGCCGGTGCCCCAGGAAGCCAGGCCGGGCGCGTTACCGAGGGCATCGGGCTCCGTCGCTCCGTTGCCGAGGATCGTGCCGGTGACGTGGGTACCGTGGCCTCGGATTTGCCCGGCGGTGCCGTTGCCGATGTCGTCCCAAGGGGACGACTCGGTGGTGCAGTTCCAGCCGACGCCGAAGATGTTGAGGTCGGTGTGGCTCAGCTCGATTCCGGAGTCCACGACCCCTACCACCGAACGCTGGTTTGTGCCACCGTCGCCGCCGAGGCGGATGCGGTCGGTGGCGACCATGGCGCGGGACTCATCGTGGGGTTGGGCGTTGAGCTTCTCGTCCGGGCGAGGCTCGACGAACTGAACGAAGTCCCGGGCGATGAGCGCCTCAACGAGCTCAGGGGCGATATCCACCTGGAACGTCGCCTGCTTCGGCGCGTAGCTGTTGACCTGCCCGCCGAGTTCCTCTATCGCGCGCTGCATCCAACCGTTGGAGCGCCAGCTCACGCTGCGGTTGTCTTCGCTCCCTGCGCTGGAACCGTTGCGGTCGTGCACGTCAACGCGGCCGAAGGGCGTGCTTTCAGCCAGGTTCATGGAGTCGCCTTCGAAGACCGAAACATAAAGGCTGACAAGGCCCATGGACTGCCCGTCCTTCAGGGCGCCGTCCATCGCGGGGTGCAACTTCTGGGTGGGTCGAGCGACGCCAACCCAGCGCACGAAGTCCATCACGGAGACGTCACCCATGCGGTCGGCGGGGACTGCCACTTTCAAGGTGTAGTGGGGGTGGAATCCCAGGACGCGGCAGCCTGCGGCTTCCAGGGCAGCGACGCGCTCCTTAGTGATGCGCTTCGAGAACATCACGAAGCCGTAGGTGTCCGCGGTCGGACGGGCGTCGGGGTAGGGGAAGCTTGCAGCGTCCACCAGGGCCGGATCGAGGAGCTCGGTCTCCGCCGGGTAGTGCTTACCACCAAGGAAGCCGAGGAAGTACGGGTCACCCGATGCTTCCTGGACCACCGTGTCCACGCCTTCCACATCCTCGATGATCGCATCGTTGGGCAGAGGGATCGAATCGTCCAGAGTCACGTTCTGGACAAAAAGCGGGGCGTCAAAGTCGGGAGCGGTGGCCTGCTCGAGGGCCTCTTGGGCTCCGGAGCGTGCGGCGGCGGGGTTGCCCGAGGGGTCGACAACCGTGATTGGGGTCTTGGTCGTAGCGGGGTGAACAGGGGTGGCCTCGGAAGGGCCGCCATCCTGAGCCAGCGCAAGACCCGTGATCGATGCGGAGAGCATCGCCAGCGTGATAGAGGGTCGCATTAGGGACAATTGTGGAGAAGAGACAGGGAGTGACCTGTGGGGAGACAGAAAGCAGGCGACGAACCCGATCCGGACCTCGCCTGCCCCCTGAACTGCCGGGCGATTTACCAATCGCCTGCAATTCCCCCGAAACTCCGCTGATTGGGCGCCCCTGGGCGGAAGGTACCCCCTGGGGCGGCCTCAGGGCCCCTTGCGGCCCGTGTCCTGGACACCTTGCCGCACTTCGAAATCTCGGGGACCCATCGTCCCAACCTCGCCGTCAGGCAGGACCGTGGGCACCGCCGTAGGCCCTGCGGATCGAGGTGATGCTGTCTCGATATGAACCCAGGGCTTCCTCGTTCGCTGCGATGGAGCGATGCAGGAGGCGAGCCTTCACGCCGCGGAGGCCGTCCATGACGGCGGGGAATGTGAGGATCGAAGCGACGGCGATCGCCGCTGCGGTGAGTACACCCACCCACCCCTGGGCGAGGGCGCCCACGAGCAGCATGATCGGCACCCACACCAGGAGCCCCGCGAAGGAGAACATCATGCGCATGGTCACGAGCTTGTCCGGGGACTTGCGCATCCTGGACACCATCCAGCCGAATGGCATCGGAAGGCCCCAGGTCAGGATGCCGATCGCGAGGAGGGGCACGAGGTAGATCAGCGGTCGAAGTGTCGCACCCAGGCCAGGTGCTTCGCCCATGAGGTCGTCCCCGCAGAGCCGACCAGCGGCCAGGGGAGCCGCTAGCTTCACGATCGAAGTCGCCCGCGCTTCGGCCTCGGCTGAGGTGTCCCGGCGCAGGATCTCAAGGGCCCGTTTCCGCCGCAGTCCCAAGGGGGTGTCGTCCCGCGGGAGGAGCCGCTCAAGGGCGACCATGGCGTCGTACTCGTCCTGGCTCTCGGCGTTGGGGATCAGGTCGCGCATCGACGAGCGGATGACGCGCATCACAGCGGTGATCCGGGGCCGGGTTTCCTCGACGGGAATCTCGCTCACGATGTCGCCCACGTGAATGGGGGGACCGATCACAACGCTCGCGAGGCACCGGTAGCGGTCCCGATCCTCGTAGGTCACGCCGATCGGCACGACCATGAGGCCGAGATCGCCCTCGAACGTTTCCACGGCGCTGACGGCCATTCGGCCGACGCCCGATCGAAGGCTGCGCAGGCCGATGGCGTTGAGGCTCTCGCCCTCGGGGAAGAGGGCGATGATCGTGCGCTCGTGGAGGGCCTCGTCGATGGCCTCGAAGGAACTCGCGTTCTGGCGCGTGTCGACCCCATCCTTCTTCCGGTACATGGGCACGGCCCGCGTCGTCCGGAGGATCCAGCCGATGAACGGCATCTTCATCAGCTTGTACTTGACGAGCAGCCGAATCGGGCGCGGCGTCGCGGCCAAGGGGAAATGCGCGTCACAAAGCCCGTTGGAGTGATTCTGGACGAGCAGGATCGGCCCCTCGAGCGGGACCTCCTCACCGCGGATCTCCGTGCGGTGGTACCCCCGCACCATGAAGGAGCTCCATCTCACGATCGCCCGATAGATCCACGGTGAGAGGCGAGGGTCGCCCTTCACGGCGTCGCGGTTGGGCCAGCGATCGCTGGTGGGTGGCTGAGGGGCGCTCATGGGCGCCAAAGAGTGTGCTTTCCGAGGGGGCGCGGCGCCACAGGGCATCCGGGTACGTGTGCCCCCAGTGGGCCCAGGCGCACCTCGGTGGGCGTTGGCCGGCCCGTCAAGGCCCAATGATCCGGGCTCGGGCGGCGCGGAGCGCTGAGCTAGGCCGAAGGAACGGGCGTGGGGATTTGTATGCTCGGGAGCTATGAGCACGACACAGGCCTCCGGGAATGAGCGCTGGCACGACCACTACGACGACGGGGTCCCCGCAGCTATCGACTTTGACGAGGTCCCCTTGCACGACTTTGTGGGTCGGGCGGCCGAGAAGTGGGGCTCGCGTCCGGCGCTCTCGTTCCTGAACTGTTCGTTCACCTACGCCGAACTCGCGGACAAGGTTCGGCGCTGTGCGTCCGCGCTCAAGGCGCTCGGCGTGAAGGAGGGGTCCCGGGTGGCGATCCAGCTCCCGAACATTCCCCAGACCGTGATCGCGTTCCACGGCGCGGTGCTCGCCGGGGCGGAGGTGGTCATGACCAACCCGCTCTACACCCTGAGGGAGATGGAGCACCAGTGGTCCGACTCCGGCTGCGATTTCGCCATCGTGGCGGACTTCATCTTCGAGGAGACGATCGCACCCAACCGCGACAAGCTCCGCCCGAAGACTTGGATCGTCGCCCACATTCCCGACTACTTGCGCTTCCCGCTCAATTGGCTCGCGCCGATCAAGCTCGCCCGTCAAACGCCGAAGCGCTACGCGAAGGTTCGCACCGGGAACGGCGTGTATGAGTTCAAGACCATCGTTGAGGCCGCCAGCCCGGACGTCGCGGCGCCGGCACGGGGCATCGACGACATCGCGGTGCTTCAATACACCGGCGGCACCACTGGCCCCTCGAAGGGCGCGGTGCTGACCCACCGCAACCTCTCCTGCAACACGCAGCAGATCCACACCTGGTTCCCCAAGGTGGAGCTAGGCCAAGAGGTCAACCTCCTGTGCCTGCCGCTGTTCCATGTGTTTGGGCTGAGTGTCGGCATGAACTGGTCGATCTGGAGCGGCGCGAAGATGGTGCTGGTCCCCAACCCCCGGGACATCCCGTCCCTGGTGAAGGCGATCACGAAGCACCGCGTGACGCTCTTCCCTGGGGTCCCGGCCCTCTTCAATGCGATCAACAACTTCCCGGGCGTCGAGAAGCTCGACATGACGAGCGTCAAGTCGTGCTTCTCCGGGTCGGCGCCGATCGCGCGTGATGTCCAGGAGCGCTTTGAGGCCCTCACCAAGTCGATCATCATCGAGGGTTTCGGCATGAGCGAAACCTCGCCGGTGACCCACGTGAACCCGCTCTACGGCACGCGCAAGATCGGCTCGATCGGGATTCCGGTCTCGAACACTGAGGCCAAGATCGTGGACGCGGAGGACGATTCGGTGGACCTTCCCATCGGTGAAGAGGGCGAGCTTCTCGTGCGCGGGCCCCAGGTCATGCAGGGCTACTGGCAATGCCCGGAAGCGAACGAGGAGGTGCTAGCCGGTGGCTGGATGCACACCGGCGACCTTGCATCCATGGACGAGGACGGCTTCTTCCGAATCTGTGGCCGGAAGAAGGACATGATCAACTGCTCGGGGCTCAAGGTGTTCCCCGACGAAGTGGACGAAGTTCTCATGGCGCACCCAGCGATCCTCGAGGCCGCGACGATTGGTGTGCCTGACGAAGAGCGAGGGGAGACCGTGAAGTCGTTCATCGTGCTTCAAGAGGGCCAGGCCCTTACGGCCACTCAGGTCGAGAAGTACGCCCGTGAGCATCTCGCGCCCTACAAGATCCCACGCCAGGTGGAGTTCCTTGCGGAGCTGCCGAAGAGCTCCGTCATGAAAATCCTTCGCCGTGAACTCCGCGAGATGGAGCTGCGGCGCCGCGACGCCGACTGAACGCTTCCCTCAGCATCTCCTTTCCGGGTCTCCTTTCCGGGTCTCCTTCGAGCGTCTCCTTTTTTGGGACCCCTGTTTGGGACCCCTGTTTGGGACCCCTGTTTGGGACTCAGATCGGGCGTCTCCAATTGGGCGCTTGCACCGTCGATTCACGGCCCGTCCTGAAGCCCGAGGCCCCATTCGGCCCGCTTCGGGAACGGGGCGTGGTGGAATCCCAGATTGCCTCGTGCGCCCGGCGCCCGTGGGCCGATCCAACCCAGCAACGGCCGCTACTTGACGCCAGCCAAAGTGGTTCGTCACGCCACCAGTTTGGGCCGATCGAAGGGAAATCATTAGTGACTGCCATGGAAGGTTCCAATCCGCCCCAACTGCCCGCGCCGATCACCTTCGCGGGTGCGAAGAACGAGTACGACGGTCTCACGCGGCTCGTCGCCACGGGGGCCGACTCGGAGTCCGGCGATCGCGTTGAGGAAGGGGCGGGCGCGGCGCCCGTGCAGCCCATCTCACTGGAGGAGTTCAAGGCGGCTATCGCTACCGGAATGTCCACCGAAGCAGACGTGGACAGCCAAGGGCAGTCCACCGGCGCAGAGGCGCGCACGCTGCTTCGGCTCAGGTTCGAAGCGCCGCTCAGCAACTTGAGCGGCGTCTGTCGCTCGATCGTCGAGGCCCATTGCCCCGAGTTTGGAGTCGCCGCTGACGGGGACGACCAGGTGCTGATGGTGCTGCCGGAGGGCGTGTCTTGGAGCTCCGTCGTCCAGACCGTTTGCCGGGTCGAGCCCATGCTCGGCCAGAGGGTGACCGCTGGCCTTGCGGAGTTTGCCGAGGCACCAGAGGCCTTGGAGCGTGCGATCGAACTGTCTGAGCTCGGGGCCACGCGTGCCGCGGCAGCGGGTCAGCCAGCCTGCATGCTCGACCTCGACACTCTGATCGCGGAAGAGGAGCGCATGCGCCAGGAGGCCCAGGTGGCTGCGGCGCTTTTGGCGTCCCTCAGGTCAGGGACAGGTCTGCGGCTCGTCTACCAGCCCAAGTACGACCTGAAGACGAACGAGCTGGTCGGTGCGGAGGCCTTGCTGCGCCTCGAGTGCGAAGAGCTAGGGGCCCTGGGGCCCTCCGAATTCCTTCCCATCGCGGAGAGAGCGGGGCTACGCAGCCAGGTGGAGCGCTGGGTTCTCGATGCGGGGATCGCCGCCATCGCCGATTGGCAGCACGAGGGAGTGCTGCCGTTCCCGGTGTCGCTCAACGTCGAGCCCACGGATTTCTTCAGCGAGAACTTCGTGGATGAGATGAAGCAGTGGATCGAGGTCTTCAAGGCCGATCCTTCCCTCGTACGGCTCGAGTTGCCTGAGCGGGGCCTCGCTTCCCACAGCTCCGAAGCGGTTCACGATCGCCTGCGGGCGATCCGCGCCCTCGGCGTCACCGTGGCCCTCGATGATGTCGGCGAGTCCGACGCCCAGCTGGCGGGAATCCGTGGCCTCGAAATCGACGCCCTCAAGGTTCACCGGTCCTTGGTCCTTGAGATGGCCTTCTGCAAGAGCACGTCAGTGGTCGTCCGGGGCATCCTGAGCCTCGCCCGGGCCCTGGACATCCAGACCGTGGCCGCCGGCGTCGAGACGGAGTCGCAGCTCTCGCAGCTGCGCGAGTTCGGATGCAGCGTCGTCCAGGGATACCTCCTCTCTCGGCCCCTTGAGGAGGACGCATTCGGCGCCCTCCTTCGGTCGCAGAAGTAGCCCGAAGAACGGAGTCTCCCGGTGGGCTGTGTCCCCGTTGATGGGCCTCCTGTGCGTCCTCTCTCCAGGTGGCGACTTTCTGGAAGTGACATCCCGCGGGTCATCGCCGATCCCTGAGGATCAGAAGGCCCAGCTGAGGCCGGCGCTCAAGTAGATGCCGGACTCGAGCAGCTCGCCGTCGAATGTGGACGCACCGTTGAGGGGCGGGTTGTTCGGGTAGGGCTGCAAGGTGAGCTGATCCTCGGTGGGGTCGAGGGCGTACTCGTAGAAGATGCCGAGGTCGAGGGTCATGCTCTCGCGGAGCAGGTAGGAGCCGCCCGCCACAAAGCCGAGGGTGAAGAAGGAGTCGCCCTCGAGGCTGAGCTCCTCCGTCGTGGCGCCGATGCCCAACGGGCCGATGGCGTCATATCGGGTCTCCCCGTCGGCGCTGACTTCTGGCACGTAGCCGAACTGAACGCCCACGAAGGGACGGAAGCGCTCGGCTTTGTCGATCGGGTCGAACTGATAGCGGGCGTCGAGGATGATGTGGTTCGTCCCGAAATCGTCGATGTCCACGTCGGCGCCCAAGGGCCGGGTCGCCTCCGGATCGAAGATCCGATGCTCGAGGATCACGCCGACCATCCAGTTGTTGGTGAGGTAGCGCTGGTACTTGAGCCCGATGCCGAACACGGGGTCGAGGTCGGTGGTCGAGCTACCGACGTCCGAGCCACCGAAGATGGGGTCGGACAGGGGGCCCGTGCCGTTGCTCAGGTCGACGTCGGCCTCCACAAAGGCCCAGCCGCTCGAGATCCCGACGATGTTCTTGCCGGTCATGTCCTCCGGCCACTTGACTCCTTCGCCGCCGAGCATGGAGCAAGACGTGAGTCCTGGGAGAAGGGCGCCAAGGGCGCAGGCCATAGGGAGTGCGCGCGGGACGAACGACTTTTTGCCGACTGCCATGGGGAGCTAGGTTGGGGAGCAACAGCTGGGGGGAGAGTCGCGGTAGGGACCACAACTCGGCTGGTGGAGCTCGCTGGCAGAGGCGGGGGGGGAGGCCAAGCCAAACGGGCCGCGGACGAAACGCCCACGGCCCGCTATTGTGGCAAGTCTTGGCCAGTCGTGCGACCTAGGCGGCGCTGGTGGTGCCGTCCTGACCGTCTCCGGAGGGGGATTGGTGATCCGAGTTGTCATCTTCGGGTGCGGAGGACTTGCCGCCGCCGCTGACGTGGGACCCCATGGGTACCGTCGGGTTCGCGCCGCGCTTGGCGTACTCGTCGAGGGTGAACGAATCCACGGCCACCACCGCGCCCCGGGCCGTTTCCGCCTTGTCGAGGAGCTCGGCGTCCGCGCTCGAGATGATCCCGAGGCTCAGGGCGTCCTCCCGCATCAGGGCGGGCGCCTTCTTGTTCATCTTCTTCTTCTTGACCGCGTCCTTCATGCGACGCGTGATCGCATCGGCCTGGGTGCAGAGCACGAGGGCGTGCTCGAGCTGGCCAATGGTCTCGTCGAGGGCCGTGGGCACGTACATTCCGCTGGTCATGCGCTCGCGCTGCGCGCCGGGGACCTGCATGGCGCGGGCCACCTTTTGCATGGTCTTGTCGGCGGGACCGCTGGACAGCGTGTTGAGGCGTGACCAAAGGCCGATCGGGCCCCGGAAGAACCATCCGACCACAGGAACGTCGAAGTTGCCGAAGATGCCGTCGAACGCCTTCTGGATCTCGGCCAGGCAGGTCTGCATGGACCAGTGGAGGTAGGGCAGGTCCTCCTTGGGCCGGCCCTCCGCCTCAAAGCGGCGCAGGACGGCGTTTCCGAGATACAGCCACGAGAACACGTCGGCGAAGCGGCCTGTGAGGGCCTCCTTGCGCTTGAGATCGCCCCCGAGCATGCCCATGGCCATGTCTGCCATGGTCGCGAAGGACGCGGAGGCCCAGGAAAGCTTGCGGTAGTACTGGGCCGCGGGTCCATTGACGGGCGAGCTCGCCAGCCACCCGCGGGAGAGCGAGAGCACCACGCTACGCGAGAGATTGCGGACAACGTGCCCGACGTGGCCGAAGAAGGCCTTGTCGAACCCGGCGGTGTCGTTCTTCTCGACGGCCTGCACCTCGTCCCACGCGTAGGGGTGACAGCGGATCGCCCCCTGGCCGAATACTATCAGCGTACGGGTCAGGATGTTGGCCCCTTCGACGGTGATGCTGATGGGCGTCGCCATGTAGGCGTGGGCCACCGGGTTGCGGGGGCCGAGGGAGATCGCCTTGCCGCCGAGGATGTCCATCGTGTCGGTCAGGGTCTCGCGGGCCAGCTCGGTGAAGCTGTACTTGGCCATCGCTGTGACCACCGCGGGCTTGGCGCCGTCGTCGAGGCCGCCGCAGGTCATGCGGCGTCCGGCTTCGAGCATGTACGCCTTGCCGCCGATCCGAGCGAGGGGCTCTTCGATGCCCTCGAACTTGCCGATGGGCATGCCGAATTGCTTGCGCGTCGCGGCATAGGAGCCCGCGATGCGAGCCATCATTTTTGCCGTGGCGGTGGCCGAAGCGGGGAGCGAGATACCGCGGCCAGCGGCGAGGCATTCCATGAGCATTTTCCAGCCCTGGCCAATGCCGCCGCGCCCGCCGATGACGACTTCGTCGAGCTTGACTTCAACGTTCTTGCCCTCGGTGGGGCAGTTGTAGAACGGCACGCCCAGGGGGTCGTGGCGCTTGCCGAGCACGACCCCTTCGGTCTTGCTCGGGATGAGAGCGCAGGTGATGCCGACGTCCTCGCCTTTGCCGAGATGGTTCTGCGGGTCCCGCAGGCGGAAGGCGAGCCCAAGTACCGTCGAAACGGCCGCGAGGGTGATGTATCGCTTGTTCCAGTTCAGGCGGACCCAGAGGTCGCCGTCGCGCTCGAAGACTTCGCCACTGGCAGCCATGGCGCCGGCATCCGATCCCGCGCCGGGCTCCGTCAACGCGAAACACGGCATGTCCTCACCGGTGGCGAGGCGCGGTAGGTAGTGGGCCTTTTGCTCGGGCGTTCCGTAGTGGGTGAGCAGCTCAGCGGGGCCCAAGGAGTTGGGCACCATGACGGTGATCCCGAGGGGGCCGGAGCGTGAGGAGAGCTTCGAAACGACCGCGCTGTTCGTCGAGGCTGAGAAACCCTTGCCGCCGAATTCCTTGGGGATGATGAGGCCGAAGAAGCCCTCGTCCTTCAGGTATTGCCAGACCTTCTCGGGCAGGTCGCGGTCCTGGAAGACCTGCCAGTCGTCGGTCATGCGGCAGACCTCTTCGCAGGGCCCGTCGAGGAATGCGCGCTCTTCTTCGTTCAGGTCAGGGTAGGGCTCACGAATCAGGCGGTTCCAGTCGGGCTTGCCGCTGAAGAGTTCGCCGTCGATCCAAACCGTGCCCGCGGTGAGGGCCGTGCGCTCCGTCTCCGAGATGACCGGGAGGAACTTCAGGGCCTTCATGATCTTCAGGATTGGGCCGGACACGATGGTCTGGCGCACCTTTTGGACATTGAAGACCGCCATGACGACGGCATAGCCGAGGAGCCAAGGCCAGCCGAGGAGGCCGAGCATGCAGACGGCTCCGAACACGGTCCATGCGGCCAGCGGAGCGGCAACGAAGCCAAGGCCGAGGGCGATGGCCGCGAGGCCGAGGAGAAGCCAGGGCCACGGGAGGGCGAGGAGGAAGCCTGCGATGGCTGCGATCGGAAGGGTCATGATTCGGCTGTTGCTTGGCTAGGGCTCGGTCCCTGTCTCTTATACACATCTCCGAGCCCACGAG
>CAJXRJ010000209.1 GCA_913058555.1 uncultured bacterium | reverse complement strand
CACCTGGCCGCGTCTAGATTCCTCCACATGGAAAGGGCTGAGAGCCCGGAAGGACGTTCTGCCTGCGCCCCTCCGCAGCATTCGCTGGATGGAACGAAGGACACCGATGGCCCCCCATGGGCCCTCTAGCTGGGGTCGGCGGGGTCGTGCTGCGACCACGCACCGCGGATGTCCACCGATCGCAACGCGCTTGCGCCATGTTGAGTTTCTTGGACAGGGAGCCGGGGCGATTCGAACAGGCCCGATAGAGGGGCCGTTGGTACGTCGGTAAACTCCCGGCGTGACGACTCCCCATCGCTTCATGACCACTCGTTGGTCCCTCGTCATCGCGACCAAGGGCGGGAGCGATGAGTCTCGGAAGGCGCTCGACGAGCTTTGCGGGGCTTACTGGTTCCCTCTCTTTGTGCACGCCCGGCGCAGCGGGCTGGGGGAGGCGGATGCCCAGGACTTGGTGCAGGGGCTTCTCGCGGACCTGGTGGAGCGCGGTGGGGGCCTCGACGGGGCGGACCCCGCGAAGGGACGGTTCCGGACCTATCTTTTGGGCGCCCTCAAACATCGCGGGTCCACGGAGGCCCGAGCGGCGCGCGCCCTGAAGCGCGGCGGCGGCGTGGTGGGATCGCTCGAGGCGGCCAGCGCCGATGGTTCCATCGCCGCCCGGTACCGTGGCATGAGCGTGGATGACCTTACGCCGGAGGAGGCCTTCGACCGGGCCTGGGCCCTGGAGCTCATTCGGTCCTGCAAGGAACAGCTGCGCGGGGAGTACGAGGCCCGCGGGCGGCTCGCCGTGTTTGAGGCGCTGGAGGACACCCTCGACGGGGGGAGCGGGGCCAAGACCTACGCGATGAGGGCCGAGGAGCTCGATTGCAGTCTTGGTGCGCTCAAAGTCACTGCCCACAGGCTGCGGGCCCGGCTTAGGGAGCTGATCCGCGCTGCGGTCGCCGAGACGGTGTCGGATCCGGAGGAGGTCGACTTGGAGTTGAGCCTGCTGGTGGCGGCCCTCAGCGTGGGGTCACGCACGGCTTGATGAAGGACATGGACTTTTCAAGCTGACTTCGACGAATGGGCACGCATCACCGTAAGTGTCGGTGGGGGCGTGCCCTTTGCCTGGCGTCGTCAGTCGGGGCCCCGCACGGGGAGAATACGCCCCAACCCACCGTGCTGGAACGGCTAGGGAAAGAGCGAACCCATAGAGAGAGGCCAAGTCGGGGACTTTTTCATGGAGCCCTGTAACCTCTCTCCCCGGTTCGCCCATGGCGGGGTGAGGACCCAATGATGAACGAACCCAGCTCGCCCCCAACTCCCCCTTCCTCCGCCGTCCCTGGCGGCGATGGCCCCCGATTCTGCACGCGCTGCGGAGCAGCTCTCACGGCCGAGGGCACCTGCGGGGCCTGCATCTTGCAGGGGGCGCGGTCGTCGGGTCTCGGCAGGGGGGCAGGGGCGTTCACGGCCCGATCCGTCGAGCAGATGAACAAGGCCCTTCCCGTGTACGAGTGCCAGGTGCTCGTGGGACAGGGCGGCATGGGCGCGGTCTACCGCGCCCGCCACAAGAAGCTCGACCGGCTCGTGGCCATCAAGGTCCTGCGCCCTACTGCGGCGGAGGAGGACTCCGTGTCCTTCGCCGAGCGGTTCGAGCGCGAGGCCCGCGTGCTCGCGAAGCTGGACCACCCGCACATCGTTCGCATCTACGACTTTGGGCGCGCCGAGGAGGATGAGGACGAGGGCAAAGGCTTTTTCTATCTCGTGCTCGAGTACGTCGACGGCGCCAGCCTGCGGGACTTGATGCGCGATGGCCGCCTGACGGCCAAGGAAGCCCTCGAGCTGATCCCCCAGGTGTGCGAGGCGCTCCAGACCGCCCATGCCCTCGGCGTAATCCACCGTGATATCAAGCCCGAGAACATCCTCGTGGACGGGGAGGGGCGTGTGCGTATCGCAGACTTTGGACTGGCGAAGCTCAACGACGCCGAGCCCACGGGGTTTGGGCTCACCCAGACGAACCAGACCTTCGGCACGCTCCACTACATGGCACCCGAGCAGATGCGCGGGGCTGGCACGGTGGACCACCGCGCGGACCTCTATTCGCTGGGCGTCGTACTCTACGAGATGCTCACCGGCGAACTGCCCTTGGGGCGATTCGTGGCGCCCTCGGAGAAGGGCGGCGCTTCGAAGGACCTCGATGGTGTCGTGTTCCGTGCCCTGGAGAATGAGCCAGACGCCCGGTACCAGGAGGCGGATGAGCTGAAGCGGGATCTTGTGGCCGGCGCCAGTGTGCCCCCTGTGCTCACGCGAAGGCAGCGCCGTGCGCAGCGCAAGGCGCGCGCGACCGGCGGGCCCAGTGTGTCTGCCGCGCGCCGCAGCAGCACGAGCAGGCCATCGTCAAGGGCCGCCGCGGCTAGGACGCCAGCATCGGCTGGGATCGCGGTGCCCCCGACTCCATCGTCGCCTGTTGGTGCGACGCCGAAGGTGACCCGGCCTTCCCTCGCTCCGACCGACGCGGCGAGCACCGAACCTCTCCTGCGGAGCTGGGCCATTGTGGCCGCGCTCGTGCTGCTCTACGGAACGTTCTGGATCGAGATCAACTTCAACGACATCCGGACGCCCCTGGGCGGCATTCGAGCCCTCGGCAACGAGTTGATGCTCGGCGAGTGGAATGTCGCGAAGGCACGGCCGTTCACCATGGACCTCTACGGTGTCCCCCTCTGGCTCGGGCTCGTTTCAGCCATTGCGGCAGCGGTCCTGCGCACCCTCATGTCCAGCGGCCGCAAGATCGAATCGTGGATCCCCGTGGCGCTGAGCGTCTTCGGCTTTGGGCTCATGGTGGCCACCCTCATCATGTTCATGGCGGAAGGGATGCTCAGCACGCTGCGGATGGGCTTTGCCCTGGCTTTCTTTACCCACGCGTGGGCGGTCTTCGCGGAGCTTGAGGACCTCCGGAAAGCTCGCGCCCGGATGGGCTAGGGCCCTCAGCTCATCGGAAGGTGACCTGCACGGCGGTCGACGTATTCGACGTGGCGCCGCCGGTGGGAAGGGTGTCGCGGTGCCAGGTTTGGAAGGTCCAGGATGTGCCGGGAGAGACCATGGCAGGACCCGCCGCGGTGGGCAGGTTCTGGGTGTTGACGGCGAAGGACTGAGCGCCGGAGGCGTCGGCGGTTTGGACTTGGCCGTTGAAGCGCCCAAGCAGGCCGCCGAGGCAGAGGCTGCCGCGGCTTCCAGGGATTGGGTTAGGTGCCGTGAGCTGGTCGCCCAGGACGAGAAGCCCGAACATGCCGTTCGGGGCCAGGCCCGTGGCGCGGACCTCAAGGACGCCGCCCGCGTAGGGGGAGCCGCTCACCGTGAGCATCGTTTGCATGCCGGTGGCGTTCGGGGTGCCGCCGGTGCAGGCGGTTTGGGTGCGACCAGCAAAGAGGTCCAGGACTTCGATCGAGTGGGTGCCGCCGAACGCGCCTTGGCTCCCGGCCGCAAGGCCCTTTCCGTTCTCGTCCCAGAGGACGGTTTCCACCGCGGCGCCCGAGGTCATGGGATGCAGCTCGGGGGGAGAGAACGACGAGCCATCGAATCGCGTGAGGCCGAAGGCGGTGCCGAGGTTGAGCAGGACGTCATCGCCTTGGATCTCGAATCCTGCGACGGGGCCCACGTCGACGGCATCGAGGATCTGTCCGGTGGCCCCGTCCAAGGCCACGAAACCCGGACCTCCGCCCGATACGGGGCTCGCTGGGGCGTAGAGATCGGTGAAGACCACGTCGCCGCTCGTGTGCAGCGTCGGTCCGAAGAACGAGCCCAGATCGTTGATGATCGAGCGGCTCCAGAGCAGGGGGAAGCCCGGCGCGGTCAGCTGATAAGCATGGACAAAAGGGGCTCCGGTGGCCGAATAGAGCCGCGAGCCGTCCGGGGAAACCGCGATGGTCAGGCGCTCGGCTCCGGGTGCGATCGAGGGCGGGATCGGGATCGTCGCCTGGACCTGGCCATTGACCAGGTCGACCATGTCGACGGTGAAGAGCCCAGGGTGGCACACGAAGGCCTGCCCGCGGGCTTCGTCCATGGCGATCGTCTGGCGGCTCGCGCTGGGTTCAAGCCGGGCAGGAAAAGGGCTCGCGGTGAGGGGGATGCTCGCAAGGATGGTCTGGGCGGCCACGTCGATAAGGACCAGCTGGTCGGGGCCGGACTGCCGCGATCGCATCCAGATCCGACCCGGATCCTTCGCGGGCGCGAACTCGATGCCAAGGCCGGCCCACGGGATGGGGGCCGAGGTGGAAGGAGTCGCCGGGTCGAAGACGATCAGTGCGCCCCCGAGCTGGGGCCCGCGATCCAGGGACAGGACCATCTGTCCGTTGCGCGTTTGCCCCGTCGCCATGGGCTTTCCGGGGAGCTGAATGGGGGTAGAGAGCGAGCCGGACTCCAGCTCGACCCAGACCCCGAGGTCCGAATCCGTGGCGATGGCAAAGGCGCGGCCGTAGTCCTCGCTCAGCTCGAGGGCGGCGAGGGAGTCGAATTGAAGGCCAAAGCCAGTGTTGGCTTCTACCAGGGGGACCAGTCCGCCGGCGGTTCTGGAAACGGAGATTCGATCGAATGGGTTGAGCTCACCCACGCGGTCGCCTTGGCGGGACCAGAAGGACTTGAACGGGAAGAGCGCTCGGGAGCGCGGCGCGCGGGAGATGGTGCCGGTGCCGAGGTCTGCCACCGTGATTTCGCTGGGCGACTCGGCGTAGGCGAGCTTGGACAGGTCGCCGTTGGGGCTCTGCCCAAACGCACCGCCCGTTTGGATCCGGGTGACGCCAGGGCCGCCGACGTCGAGGGTTGCATCGGTCGCTGGAAAGGCTAGCGCGAGGGTCCCCGCTTGGCCCACAGCGCGGCTTCCATCGTCGCGGAGACCACTCAATATCAGGTTGGTGACGCCGTTGATTCGCGTCGTGGACAGGAGCGCCAGGGACGCGGTTTCGTAGCGCAGGACAACTCCCTGGGCTGGGCTGGTGCGGCGGGTCGTCAAGGCGAAGCACGAGCGGTCGGGGCTAGCCACGAGGCTCATGTAGCGCTGCGAGGGGAGTTGGAGCGTCTGGGTGATGGCTCCGGTGCCGAGGTCAATTGTCTCCAGCCTGCCGCTGGTCGCTTGCTCGGTGAAGACCGTCGCGTGGGTTCCGCTTGGGGAAAGCACGACACGTCGGGTGACCTCGGGGGTGGGCACGCCCTGGGGGAGATCCACCAGCAGGGTCTGGGGGGACGTGCCGAGGTCGACGACCGCCATGTTGGGCCGCCCCACGATGAGCGCGCGGTTGACTCCGTCATCCACGAGGAGGTCGCTGATGCCGCTGATACTGCCGAGGGGGATCGACGAGAGGAGCGCGAGCGTTCCGGGGTCGAGGACGTGGAGCTGGTCCTCCACATCATCCACCGCGAGCAGCCTGGACCCGGCCTCGTCCAGGGCGAGGATGGTGACGCTCGAGCCGATGTCCACCGTGTCGACGACGGTGGCGGTCGCGATGTCGAGGCGGGTGATCGTGCCTGAGCTGAGGTGCCCGATCAGGACCTCGGCGCCGCTCGCGCTAAAGGCGGCCGTGAAGGCCCCGTCGTCTTCGCCGGGGAGATCGAGGGGAATCGAAGTGACGCTCTGGGCCGCCACGGGCCCCAAGAGGGCGAGGGCGAGCGCCGCGGCGAACAGGGCGGCGGGGCGAGTGCGAGTGCCCATGCTGCCCTTAGGCTATCCGGAACGGCGAGTCACACGCCGGATCGTCGCACCTGCAGCGGGGGGCTCATTCCCGGTGTGTCAGGACGGGGCTTCGGATCGGCCATCGTCCGCACCCCCTCCGCATGGACAGCCGCTAACCTTGCGCGCCCATGGACAACCTGGACTTTCTCCCCATGACCCCCAGCGAGGTCCAGGCCCGCGGCTGGGACCAGCCGGACATCGTTTTTGTGTCCGGCGACGCCTACGTGGACCATCCGTCGTTCGCGAACGCGCTGCTGGGTCGCGTCCTCGAAGCCGAGGGCTACAAGGTTGCGATGCTTTGCCAGCCGGACTGGAAGAGCGTCGACGCGTGGCGTGCCATCGGGAAGCCGCGGCTTTTCTACGCGGTGAGCGGCGGGAACATGGACTCCATGATCAACCACTACACCGCCAACAAGAAGCGTCGCAACCAGGACGCTTACTCGCCGGGCGGTGAGATTGGGCTGCGGCCGGACCGGGCGACGGCGGTGTATTCGCAAAGGTGCCGCGAGGCCTTCGCCGACGTGCCGGTCGTCATCGGTGGGGTCGAGGCGTCGCTCAGGCGCATCGCGCACTTCGACTACTGGTCCGAAACGGTCAAGCCGTCGATGCTCGTCACGAGCAAAGCGGATCTTTGCGGGTTCGGCATGGGGGAGGCGCAGATCGTGGAGATCGCGAAGCGCCTCCGCGAAGGCAAGACCATCCGTGACTGCCGCGACCTGCGGGGCGTGGCGTACCTCATGGGCAAGAAGGACGAGCTGCCCGAGCACGCCTTCGAGCGTCCCATCGGCAAGCCGGTGACGACGACCCGCGTCCTGCCCTCCTACGAGGCGGTGAAGGAAGACAAGATCGCCTTCGCCGAGATGACGCGCACCCTTCACCAGGAGACCAATCCCCAGAACGGCGCGCGTTTGATCCAGGCCCACGGGGACCGGACGCTCGTGGTGAACCCGCCCGCGCTAGCGCTGGAGACGGACGAACTCGACGAGCTCTACGACCTTCCGTACACGCGGATGAGCCACCCGATGTATCGCAAGCCGATCCCCGCCGACCAGATGATCCGCGACTCGGTCACGATCATGCGCGGGTGCTTCGGGGGCTGTACGTTCTGTTCGATCACGATGCACCAAGGCAACGCGATCCAGAGCCGCAGCGAGGAGTCGATCATGAAGGAGGTCGAGACCATGGCCGCTGACCCCCAGTTCAAGGGCGTCATCTCGGACCTCGGCGGACCGACCGCGAACATGTACCGCATGCGGTGCACGAAGCCCGAGGTGGAGGCGATCTGCAAGCGGGCGTCCTGCGTGCATCCGACCGTGTGCAAGCTGCTCGACACGAGCCACGATCCCACGAAGAGCCTGATGAAGAAGGCTCGCGAGACACCCGGGATCAAGAAGGTCCACATCGCCAGCGGCATCCGCATGGACCTGGCGCGCTTTGACGATGAGTACCTCGAGGACCTCGCCGAGCACCACGTCGGCGGCCACCTGAAGGTGGCGCCAGAGCACACGTCAGGCAAAGTGCTAGAGCACATGAAGAAGCCGGCGACCAACACGTTTGATCACTTCGCCGAGCGCTTCAAGGTGGCGTCTGCAAAGGCCGGCAAGGAGCAGTACCTCGTGCCGTACTACATCGCCTCCCACCCCGGTTCGGGCGTGGAAGAGATGATCGAGCTCGCCGAGTACCTCAAGGCCTCGGGCTACAAGCCGCGCCAGGTGCAGGACTTCATTCCGGCGCCGATGGATATCGCGACCTGCATGTACTACACCGGCCTCGACCCGATGTCGATGAAGCCCGTCGAGACGGTCAAGAAGCTGCGGGACCGCAAAGTCCAGCGGGCGCTGATGCAGTTCTTCGCTCCGGAGAACTACTTCACGGTGCACAAAGCGCTCGTGGAAGCGGGACGCCGGGACCTGATCGGGTCAGGGCCCCAGTGCCTGATCCCCGCCAAGGCGCCGAAGGCCGCCCTCGAGGCCAAGCGCACCGGCGACGCGCCCGTGCGCCCGACGAAGAACCAGGGGCGGCGCGCCGAGCAGAAATCCCGACAGAAGCCCCAGCAGCCGAAGGGCCCTGCCTTTCCGAACGATCGCTCCTACGAGCAGTGACCTGGTGCCGCGAACCCGAAATTTGGAGCGCTAGCGTGATGCTCGGGCCACCGCCGCCGTGGCCTCGGGGCTGAGCCCTAGGGCGCGCAGGTCGCCGCCGAAGGCTCCCGCAGAGAGGGCGCCACCGACGAGCGCGTTGGCCTTCGTGACGGCGACGGATCCGAGGAACGACTCGGTCGTGGGGAAGAGTTCCGCGAACTCATTCACCGCGCGGGCGATGCGTCGGAGCTTGTACTTCTGGTGGTAGTCCTCGGCGAGGGTGAACCCGCTGAAGTCCTCGATGGCCGTGAGCACCTGCGTGCCGGCAAGATCAGCGGCCTCGCGCTTCGTCGCCTCGAGGATCCTGCGTTGTTCGGCGTCCCTCGGGAACGCAGCGGAGCGGTACTGCGTGCTCCACGGTGAAGCGCAAGCGTTGTGGCTCTCGAAGAAGACCTGGGTGAGTTCCTTGAACGAGATCACCTCCGGATCGAAGTCGATTTCGATCGCTTCGGAATGGTCGCCGATGGAACGGTACGTGGGCCGGGCCGTGGTGCCGCCGGCGTAGCCGACGCGTGTCCGGAGCACGCCAGTCAGACCCCCAAACTGGGAGTCGGGTCCCCAGAATCAGCCGAGGGCGAAGGTCGCGGTTTCGAATTTGCCTGCGCTGATGATGGGTGCGGCGGCCTCGTCCAGCGTCAGGGACGTCTTGACGGGGACTCGGTCCACGGTGGGGGTGTGGTGCACGGCAGGTTCGCCCACGGCGCGGGTTCCTTGGGTGTCCACATGGGAGCAGCCAACGAAGGCTGCCGCGGCGGCGAGGCTAAGGGCTCGGATCATGGTGTTCACTGTAGCCGAAGGGGGGCAGATGGGCCCGGGTACGGGGCGCCGTCGACGATGTGACGCAGGACCTCTCGCAGTGTCCGATCCCAGGATTGGACCCAGCCCGTGGGGAGCCGTCAGCTCATGGGTGCTTTCGGGCGAGCTCGGGGATCATGGCCATGCACTCCACGTGAATGTGGGGCTCGGCGACGTCGAAGGTGTAGAGGTGGAACTGGCCCGCATGGGCTTCGGTGGCCACGCGAAAGCCCCGGGCGTTCACCCAGTCGGACGGCTCCCGGCGTGCCCCCACGCTCGCGAGGATCAGGTCCGCGCACTCGGACGTCGAGGCATAGGGCGTGGCGTACATCCCGTGCACCAGAACGAAGGTCTTTTCCCCGCGGGCGGCCGCCTGGGCGAAGCGCATGAAGTCGACCATCTGGGCGGCCTCGGGCGCGCGGGCGGACTCGGACACGACCGATGCGTAGATCGAGTCGGCGGAGATGAGGCGCTCGATGCGATCGAAGTGGGCGGGGTGTTGGAGGAGCTCTCGCACGGCGCCGTAGCCCGCGCTGAAGAAGGTGATCGTGATGGGGGCGCATCGCACGGGGTGACCAGCCCGCTCGGACAGTTCCCGCTCGGCGGACGCCAGGAGGGCCGCGAAGGCCGCGGGATCCTGGTACGGCTTCGAGAACGCCCCCGAGAGCCCGGAGAGGGTGGAAGCGATGAGCACTCCGTCCGCGTTCATCGCCGCGAAATTCCTCTTCGCCGCCGACACGCCGCCTTGGAAGTGAATGGAGAGCGGCACGTCGTTGCTGGCGGCCAGTTCGGCGGTCGACGGAATGAGGAGCTGGCTCTGCTCCAGGTCGACTCGCTCCCACTTCGTATCGAGGGGCTTTGGATCAGGCGCCGCCGTCGCCAGGCGAATGGACCAGTCACCGAGCACGCTCCAGAAGTACGAACGCTTGCGGCCGATGTCGCCGCCGACGTGGCCCCATTCGTGCGCTTTGGATTCGGCCTCGAAGTACGCGCGCCAGGCGTCGCCCACCGTGCCACCCGCCCCAAGGGTCTCGGCGAAGCCCGTGGGTTCGTCGTAGAAGACCTTGGCGCGGCCCATGAGCGCGACGCCGCGCCCCATGAGGAGCAATGCCTCCGCGCCCTGGCGCACACCGTAGGCCTGGTTCATGTAGCCCCGGCGGCGGCTACCCGGCGGGGAGACGCCCTCGCATCCGGTGTGCAGGTAGATACTCGGTTCCGCGGCGAGGGCGCCGTTCTCCCAGAGCGTCCGCAGCAGGAACCAGTTCATCCGGCCGCTTCCGCAGGCGGCAGCCAGGGACGGCACGAGCCGGTTGCCTCTCTTCGTCCACGACCAGGGCGAGCCCCCCGAGATCTCGTCCAGCGCGGCAACATCGCCCTTGGCGAAGACGCTGCAATCGGCGTTGCTGTGGGCACGGATCGTTCGCAGGACCGCGCCGTGGCCCATCCATTGCACGAACTGCTCGAGCGTTGGCTTGCCTTTGAGGTCACGTAGCTCACTCTTGTCCTCTTCCCAGTCGGTCGCCGCGCGGGCCATGCGCCGATAGCCGGAACCGAGGTCGCACGCGATGGACGACGGGCGCCATGGGGGCGTGGACGCGCCCGTGCGGTACGCGTGGTTGAGGTCCAGGTGCTCGGCGATCAGGCGCCTTTCGAGCAGGGGGTCGTGCGCCCACAGGTCGTTGCGCCAGTGGGGTACGTCCTCCCTGTCTCTTATACACATCTGACGCTGCCGACGATATGCAGTG
>CAJXRJ010000208.1 GCA_913058555.1 uncultured bacterium | reverse complement strand
CCCGCCAACGTCTATTGCGAAGGAGACGCCAACTCGATCTCAGCCTTGGGCGCCGACGTGTTCATCGGCGGCTCGAACTCCATCGCGGCCAATGACCTGACGCTGGTCGCCGTCTCGATGCCGCCCAACACCTTTGGACTCATGGCGCGCTCCCCCCAGCAAGCTTCGGCTCCCGTGGGAAACGGCACGATCTGCATCGGCAACCCGATCGTTCGAATGGACCTCGTCCAATCGGACCTCCTTGGGCAGGTCATCTACTACGTCGACGTGACGGCCCCTGCGCCAGGCGGCCCAGTGGCGGTCGGCGAGACGTGGAACTACCAGCTCTGGTACCGCGACGGCGCTTCCTCGAACTTCACGGACGCCGTGGAAGTCACCTGGTGCGACTGACCCCCAGTGCCCGTCTACGGGAAGGCACGGAGGGTGTCGGTACGTCCCCGTTGACCAACTTCCGGTAGCGAACGCTTCACCAATCCATGACCCGATTCGTGGAGACCTGGGCGCCGAAGGGCGCCCAGGTCTCCTTCTCTAGATGGCGGCTTGGTGTCGCGCACGGCCGCACTCGTGCATCATGGATGCCATGACCCGCCGCTCCGCCCGTCGACTCCTGGCTGCCTGCGCCCTCGCTGCCATCGCTCTCACGAGCGGCTGCAACCTGAGCGACGCGTTCCTCAAGCCGAGGGAGGTGTGGCTCGTTGAGCCCGATGCACTAGGCCTCGCCTTCGAGGACTTCGAACTCGCCACCGGTCGCAGCACGAGCGTGCACGGCTGGTTCCTCGCGAACCCGGCAAGCGACGGTCGCACGGTGATGCTGTGCCACGGGAGTGCGGCGAACATCAGTTTCTATCACCCCTACTACACCTTTCTGTTTGCGGCGGGCTACCACGTGGCGCTGTTTGATTACCGCGGCTACGGGCAGAGCAAGGGCGACGTCAGCATCGCCGCCCTTTTCGACGACGCGGAGCGCGTGCTCGAGCACGTCCGCGCGCGACCCGAAGTGGACCCCGAACGCGTGGTGCTCTTCGGAACTTCGCTCGGCTCCGTCGTGGCGCTGCGAACAGCCGCGAGGACGGACGGCTTGGCCGGTGTGGTGGTCGAGGACACCCTGAGCCCGAGGCGCTACCTGCGGCGCGAGCTGGGCGCATTCGGGGCTTGGATAGTCGGAGCGTTCGCGCTGCCCGGCGGCATGGAGCCTACCGCTACCGCTGGCGCGCTCGACTGTCCGTCCCTGTTCGTGGCCGGCGCCTGGGATCCGGACCTGGTAACGCACCTGGAAGCGGCGGCCGCAGCGGCAGCGCCCAGTGCCTGCTGGACCCAGCCCGACACGGGGCACGCCCCTGGCGGCCTGCTCGAGCATGGCGGCGAGTACCAGGATGCGATCGCCCGCTTCATGGACGCGTGCATTGACGGCTCCGTGCGCCCGATCGAAGTGCACGCCCTCGGCGACGGGGTCGAACTGGCGCGCACGGATAGTGCCGAAGCGCCGCTCGCCGTAGAGCTGTGCCTCGTCGACGCCGACGGGCGCGCGCGTTTTGAGAGCCTGTGGCTGGGCGCGGAGCGGGTGACCATCGCCATCGACGAACCGTTCGAGCACGCCACAGCCTGGGAGTACCGCCGCGTCGAAGGATCACCCGACTCGGGGACCTGGGGCCGGAAACGCGGCCCGCTGGCGCGCAGCGCCGACACCCTGGGTTACCTCGGTTCCCTGGCCAATCTCGTACGCGATAGCGCCACCCCCGTTGTGGACGCGCGGGTTTTCGCCGCGGAGCTGAGGGCCGGCGAGGAACGGGACGGCGCGCTGCACCCCCTGGCAGCCGCAGAACTCGTTCCGCACCTTGTCCAGGTGGGTGAGGTCCTGATCGCCGCGCCCGGAGCCATAGACCGCGCGCTGGGCCGGGACCTTCTGAAACGTGCCCTGGCGGCCGAGCCATCGAACCACGGAGCCCACTACTGGCCTTCGGCGAGCTACCGCGTTGGATTTCCCCACGGGCCAGCCCTCGGGCGAGCGCGCGCCGCGCTCGCTGCGTCGAATCCTTGACGAGGGGGCGGGGTCGAGGCTGACGCCTCGCTCAGCCCCGACGCTCCGTCGCCGGCACGCGCTACCGGCATGTTCGGAAACTGCCCCCTACTCCACGAAGAAGGAGAAGGCTGACGTCGCCGCAACCCCCAGGACCGGATCTCGATGGAAGACCTGGAGGTACACGCTGTCCCCTCGAATGCGCCCCGCGAGGTCGATGTCAAAGTCGACAATCCCCCCCGAGGACACCGTGGGGAGACCTTCTCTCGTGACGGATCCACCAACGCAGAGGTTGTAGTTCGCAAAGGGCACAAAAGCGTTCTGTGTTCCCACGAACAGAACGGCGAGCTGCGAGTCCGGTAGGCTCCTCCCGCGGATGATCAGCCAGTCCTGGCCGGCCTCAAGCGAACCGAAGGCGGACACCTGTCCGGGCACTCCCGTCGCATTGGGAGGCGCCACACAGGTCGCAAAAAGAGGGGCCTCGTCGTACCGCACGCGTACGGTCAGGTCCGCTTCCGCGATGGTCGTGCTTTCCTGCCTCTCCATCGCCACTTGGGTAGGAGCCCCGGTGACGTTGGCGGCATTCCAGTCGAGGCCCGAGTGCCCCACGTTGACATAGAAGTCGGGGTTCGCCACCACCGCCGCCCAGCTGGGGTGTCCCGGCGCGTACGTTGCGGACGCACCCGTGGCGAGGATAGCGGGGCTCAAGTCACGGACCTCTCCCGCCGCGAGGGGCGGTTGACTCGCCGGGATCCCGAAGCTCACGCCGATCCCGGAAGTCACATCCAAAGGCCCCCAGGTGCAGATCGCATTGCACGCGCCGAAGTTCACCTCGGTCGTCCCGAGCAAGTAGGTGCCCGCAGGATCCAAGCCCCGGACCCGGAAGTCGGCGACGATAAGGAGCGTCACGTCCACCTGCACCTCCGCAAGGGAGACCCCCGCTAGCGCGGGCAACTCCGCCAGGTCGTTCGCAATGCCCACACCGGAGGGGCTTCCGACGAAGTGACTCGTGGTGACCGGCCCAGCATCAAGCGTGTTGGCATCGTAGACCGTGCGGGTCAACTCACGCTCGATCGAGCCCTGTGCGAACGTGACCGCGGAGCAAGCAAAGTAGAGCAGAGCAGCAGATCTTACGGGACGCATCTTCATGGGGCTCACCGGAGCGTGGGGTCAGGCCGCGCGTATTCGAAACCCTTCGAACACAACACGGGCCCGGAACAAACCGCAACGTAACCAGCCCTGCACACCGGCGCTATTCGCCACCAAGCACCCGCTTCCTACGCACTGCACCCACCTTTTTCGCCCCTCCAACCGGCCGAGATAGGTTGCAGCCGCCATCCGGTGACAGGCGGCGAGGTCCTTTGGTTGAGGGGCCCCTGGAGTGAGGAGCGCTGCTCCGTACTCCAGGGACAGGCTTAGAGCCCTGACTCGGGATGAAGGCGCTTGACGCTGTAGCCTCGCAAGCTCAAGAGCTCGGCGAGGCCAAGGCGGCGCGGTGCCCCCTGACTTCGCTCGGTCGCCACGTCGACCTCCGGTGGATTCGGAAGGTGCATCGCCCCCACGGCGACGAAGGCCACATCCCCCGGTGCTGCACAGAGGGCCTCATCAATCCCGTCTGCGAATCGCTCGTTTCGAACCCATAGGAGCTCGCGCTCCATGGAGGCTCGATCTCCGGGGACTGTGCTAAACACCTGTTCGCGGAGGCCGTAGAGACTCTCCGCGTCCCCGGCTGCCCAGGCGTCCAGGGTTTCGGTCCCCATGCTGCGCCCCTCTGCATCGTATTCGTCGAGCAGATCAAGCAGCCTCCCCAACCAAATCGCCTGGTCCCCGAGGGGCATGTCCGTGAACATCTTGAGCTGCTGGCCCACGGTCTCGAGTCCATGGATGGGCTTTCCGTCTTCTTCCGCTCGGATGGAAAAGACTCGATCAAGCACCGGTGCGTCATCGGCGTGGATGTCCAGAAACGCGATCTCACTGAGGAGCACCCAAGGTGCCAGATTCATCATGGTGTCGGTGGCATCCTTTGACCGTCCCGCTTGCTCGTAGCGGTCGCCGACCCTCTCCCAGATTTCCGGGCCCACCAACTTATCCAGCGAAGTGCCCTTGGGGAGAGTTGCCAACTTGAGCATCTGCATGGCCCCGATCATGCCGGGCTTCATCTCAACGTACAGCGTGTTGCTGCTTTCGAAAGCAGCGTCCACAGCCGCTGGGAGAGTCTTCGTTCGATCGTCGCTGAGGTGCACCGTGCCAAAGAGGTAAGCCAAGGCGCCGTTCCCTCGCACCTCATAGAACTGTGGTCCCACGGAGACAGACTCTTCGGAGCGCTCTTCAGTGGGCTTGATCGAGGTCCCCGAGCCGCTCGAGGCGCAAGCGAACAGCAGAAGGGTGAGAACCGGAAGGGCTTTTGAATGCATGGTCGTGGGGTAGAAGATCGTCAGAGACCGGTGCGGGGAGCCGATCCGTCGAGCACTCTACGACAACGCTTGCCGACTGTTTCACAGGACGGACGACCCGCTCTGACCGACCGGCCTTGGGTGTTCTGTGCTGCGCCCTCGACCGCACCCTCCGCTCGCTCCGAGGGGCGACAATCGGGCGCACCCAGTCACCCGGACACTTCTTCCAACGCGCTCCGTGTATTGGCCCACCGTGGGAACGTTGACGAAGTAACGCCGCTGCATGCGCGGCTCACTTTGGACCCAATCGGGGCGGAGTTCGACCGGTGAACGTAGACTCGACGCATGCGTGCCTTCCTGCTGTTGACCTTGCTCTCGAGCTCCTTGCTCCTTGGTCAAGAGCCGGCTAAGCCCGAATCGCAAGGCGCTCAAGATATCGTGCCCGCGGAAGCTCAAGCGGTGCTGGACGCCTACTGCGCTAAGTGCCACGGACCAAACGCACAGAAGGGCGAGGTGCCATTTGATGGGCTAGGGTCTTTGGCCACTGAAGATCGCGAGGAGCTGCTGCGCACCCTTCGCGAGGTGATTCAGTTCGACGAGATGCCACCGAGCGGAGAGCCGCAGCCGAGCGAGGTGGAGCGGGCCGAGCTGCTGCGCTGGGTCGATGGGCGCCTGGACGGTGCCGGGGACGCTGCGCTCAAAGACAAGCTGCGTTACCCCCACTACGGCAACCTGGTCGACCACGAGCAGTTGTTCTCGGGGAAGAGCCATGGGCCGGCCTCCACGCCTGCACGGCGCTGGCTTGTCAGTCCTCAGATCTTCCACGAGCGGGTGATGGACGTGTTCAAGCTGGAGGGGCGCGACCGCACGAACAAACAACACGGCTCGTTCGTCGGGGTGACCAACCCGTTCCTGCTCACCGACCAGTCGGGGGTCCGCTACTACGACCTCGACGCCCTCGATGGGGGCGACCTGCTGGTGATGCTGGGCAACTCCCGCTGGATCGCGGATCGTCAGATCCTCATGGCGCGCAAGCTGGGCGGTGAGAAGCCCGCGTTCCCGAACCCCAAGGACCGCTGGGCGCCTCGCTCCGTGCCTGCCTCCTATCAGCCATTCACGGACATGCTGGGGCTTGGGGTGGCCGCTAGCGACGACCAGATCCGCGCAGCCGTGCGTGAGCAGTTCGATTGCGTCCTGCGGCGTGAGCCCACGCCCGAAGAGTTCACGAGATACCTTGAGCTGACCCGCGCGTCGGTAGAACTCGGTGGGAACGAGGCGGGCCTGCGGCAGCTGCTCGTCGCCGTGCTTCTCGAGTCGGAGTTCGTCTACCGGCTCGAATTTGGGGACGGTCCAAAAGATGAGCACGGGCGCCAGACGCTCTCTGCACGGGAGGCGGCCTACGCAATCTCGTACGCCCTCGGGGACCGGCGTCCGGACCCCACCCTGCTGGCGGCCGCTGACGAGGGGCGCCTGAACTCCAAGGCAGACTTCGAACGGGAAGTGCGGCGGCTACTCGACGACGCGGACTACTACCGGGGACAGATCGACCCTTCCCTAAACGGGAAGCACTTCCGCTCCAACGTCACCAGCCACCCGCGCACCGTCCGGTTCTTCCGGGAGTTCTTTGGCTATCCGGCTGCCACGAAGGTGTTCAAGGATCCCCCGCGCAGCGGCGGCGTCTACAGAAACCCGGGCCGCGGCACCACCGCAACGCCGGGGCGACTGATCCTCGAGACCGACCGAATCGTCACGCGCGCCGTCGAGCACGACGCGGACGTATTCGCCCGGCTGTTGACGTCCGACGAGTTCTTTGTCTACCACGACAAGGACAACGAAACGGGGCGCCAGATCCTCGAGGAGTGGCGCGAGGCCTACGAGCGCCTGAAGGACACGCCGTGGCAGACCGAACCCGAGAAGGTGCTCGGCGAGCATCTCGAGTTCCTGAAGAGCAAGAAGTCGATGAAGGTCAAGGACGCGTCACGTCCAGGCGAGCTCGTCAACTACATGCACTTCTTCGAGGAGACCTTCGGCCGCGGCCTCGACCCGTTCACGACGGTCCCTTGGGCCCACGGCTACACCTTCCACCACGCCCCGCTCTACAACCTGCCCCCCACCCCGTCGATTGGCCGCTACGGCCATTGGAAGTCCACGAAGTACCGCGGCGGCGACGTCGAGCCCAAGACGTTCTGGCACTACCCGGCCGAGCAGCCCTTCCGCATTGAGAATCGTATGGGCGTGCTGACCCATCCCTCTTGGCTGATCGCGCACTCGACGAACTTCCACCCCGACGCCGTTCGGCGCGGCCGCTGGATCCGCGAGAAGCTACTGGCTGGCCGGGTGCCCGACATCCCCATCACGGTGGATGCACAGGTCCCTGACGACCCACACCGGACGTTCCGTGAACGCGTCGAGGACATCACGGGCGAACAGGAGTGCTGGCGCTGCCACCAGCACATGAACCCCCTCGGTCTGCCGTTCGAAGCGTTCGATGACTTTGGCCGATTCCGGACCGTCGAGACACTGGAGCACCCGGACAACCTGATCAAGCGCGGCAACGGCAAGACGACGTTTGACCAGTACCCGACCGCGCCCGTCGTCACGACCGGGCGCTTGGACGGAACCGGGGACCCGGAACTCGACGGCGAGGTCACAGGTCCGTTTGAGCTGATCGAGCGACTGGTCCAATCCCAACGAGCACGGCAGTCGATCATTCGTCACGCCTTCCGCTTCTACCTTGGACGGAATGAGACCCTGTCCGACTCCCAAACCCTCGTCGACGCCGACCAGGCCTATCTGGAGAGCGGCGGGAGCTTCCGCGCGGTGATCGTGTCCCTTCTTACATCCGACTCGTTCCGCTTCCGCAAAGGAGCGGGCAACTGACCATGACGACCCGACGCGACTTCCTCAGGACCAGCCTCTTCAGCGCCGGGGCGCTCCCTTTCCTTGGCTCGTCCAGCCTCTTGTCGAACTTGGACCGGCCGCCGATGCGCTTCGTGTTCATGCACCGGGGCAACGGTCTTTGGCCCAAGGTGATGGTGCCGCCGAGTTTTGATGAAGCGCTGAAGACCAAAGAGGAGCGCAAGGAGGCGTTTGAGGTCGACCTGGACGGCCACGAGCTTCCAGCGTGGATGCAGCCGATCGCCCGGCATACGGACCAGCTCACGCTCCTGCAGGGGCTCTCGGGCAAGATGTGCACGACCGGGCACCACTCGTGGTGTTCTTCGCTCGGTGTCTTCAAGGCCAACGAGCGCGTGAGCTCCATTGCCTGGGCAACCGTCGACTTCGAGCTCGCAAAGCTCTTCCCCTCCCCTGCCGAGCACATCGAGCTGGCATGTTTCCCACTCGGAGGCGGCAACGCACGGGGCAGCCTCGACGGCATCGCGACGGGCTTCTCGGCGCGGGGGCCGCAGCAGCCGAACTACGCCTTCGGATCGCCGCGCGTCGCCCTCGATGAGCTCTTCAAGTCGGTGTCCGAGGACGCGAGCGCGCGCACGCGCTACGAGCTCGAGCGCAAGCTCTTGGAGTTCGTCGGGCGGAACGAGGCCAGCGCGCTGAAGGAGCTTGCCGGGGTCGAGCTCGCCAAGGTGAAGGGCTACGCGGACTCCATCCAGGCCATTCGCGAGCGCAACCGCAAGATCGACGGCATGGCGGACCGCATCGCCAAGCACGTACCCGTGCTCGATGAGACGGCCCTGAGCGGGGAGATGACGACCATCGAGCGGCAGATCGGCCACTCCGAAGTGTTGCTGGGCGCGTTGATCTCGGGGCTCACCAATGTGGTCGCGTTCACCGTCGACGAGCTCGGCCATATCTACACAGGCATCCAGGGCATCGAAGGGGAGAAGGTCAACATGCATGACGTGGGACACGGGAAGCCCTTCGGCGGCGTCGAAGCCACCGAGATCCGCGCCCGGGCCCGCACCCATCACATGGCCCTCGTCGACCGCATCGTGACACGCCTCAAGTCGGTCCCCGAAGCCGGCGGCACGATGTTCGACAACACGATGGTGTGTTACTTCCCGGACGGTGGCGAGACCCACCACAGCCACGGCACGGAGTACCCGTTTGTCATTCTGGCTGGCGACAACTGCAAGCTGGAGCTCGGTCGCCGCTACATTCGCCTTCCGAAGTACGGCGCGGAGGGGCACAAGACCCTGGGCAACTTCTACACGACGCTGCTCAACGCCCATGGGAACCCCGTGGAGCACTTTGGCGCGCTGGACACCGGGCTCGACAAGTTCGGGATCGACCAGAAGGGGCCGATTTCGCAGTTCATGGGCTGAGGCCAGCCGGCCGAGGGGCGCACGATTCTGCCTACGAAAAGCGCCCGGCCCGGCGGAGCCGGAGCGGGCGCAGGGGCAGGCTTGGCGAGATACGGGTCAGTTCGAGAAGCGCACCCCGATGGCGTTCGAGAAGTTCGCGTCGCCGCCGCAAGGGCTGCTCCCGAAGGAGTCGCGGTAATAGACCTGGAAGAACCAGGTGTCGCCCGAGAGGATCATGCCCATCGAGCCGAACTGCGACGCAACGTCCGCCACGAGGTTGGGGCCAGCCGAGAAGGTGCCGCTTGGCCCACTGCTCTCCACGCTCAGGAACATGATGCTACCCGGTGGCCCAGGCTGGACTCCGAGGAAGCCATCGCTGCGGGTCACGCAGGATTGAGACCCCGGACCGAGAAGTACCAGGCCGAACTGGTTGGTGGGCATGTCCGAGACGGTCAACACGAGGTCGTCGTTCGACACGCTGACCGAACCCGTCGCAGCGAGCAACGCTCCTTGGCCCGTCGAGTTGGCGCACCCAGCGATGGGGCTCGGAGCGTCATTGCCGCAGGGACAGCCGGAACCGACGCAGAAGAAGAACGGGTTGTTCTCCTCCACCTTGGCGGCAAAAAAGTTGTTCACGAAGGTCGGATCGTTGACATCGTTAATGCTGAAGGCTCGGCCGACCAATCCCGCAGCCAGGAGTTGTCCCTCGAGCGAGTCTCCGAAACCGGCGGCAACGAGGTTGGCCAAGGTCCCGGCGGCGTCGAAGTTGAGCAGATCCACATCCGAAACATCGCTCGAAGGATCGCCGTACTGGCAGGTGGAGGGTTGGTCGCCGGCATTCACCAGGAGGTTCACGAATGCTGCCTGGTTAATGGCAGCCGACGCGGTCGCATCGACCTCCGCCTGCCAGGCGGCATCAAGGCCCGGGCAGCCTGATGGCGGCTCGTTGGCGGCTTGACCGGGGAACTGGTTGGCCACGTGGAATGGCCGGTCCGAGTCCTCGTCCGTGACGAGGATGATGTTCTTCCGCGCGTCGACACGATAGTCGAGCACGCCACTGTGCCCGGGGAGGTTGTCGGTGTTGAGGGGCTCTATCGCTTGTCCGAGGACCTGACGAATCGCTTCGAGCCCCGACTCTGGGTTGACATTGTGGTTGTTTTGGAACCCGCTCACCGCACCACCGACGCTGATCATCCCGAAGGCTGCTTGGACTAGCGCGGTGTCCGATGTGAAGTCGAGCACGAGCTCAGGGGCGCCGCCGTAGAGCACGATGGCGAAGCGCGGGTCGACGTTGAACGCGTTGAGTCCCGCCACGAAGCCGGATAGCCCGGCCCGGACGGCGGCGATCTCGCCGCCCATGGAACCCGTAGCATCGACGATGAAGACGAAGTCCGTCTTGGGGACTTGGGGTGCAGCGGCGAATGCAGACGAGGAGCCCACAAGGAGGAGAAGGGCCGAAGCGATCACGCGCCGACCGGTCGTTCTGATAGCCATGACAAATAGTGGCAGGGGACGATGGGTGCGGAGCGTCCCCAGGGGGCCGCGCCGCCAGGAGAGCAAACACGAAAGAGTCTCGGTTGGGCCCACGCGTGTGAGCGCGTGCACCACAGTCCCACCAATGGCCGAAACGGCCCGCGTCGACGGACCCGGTTCAGGCCGTGAAGGGACGACCCAGATCACGCTAGCAGGCCTTTGGGAATCTGGCACTGGGCTGAATGGCCCCCGCTGCCGGGTCCATGTGCCCCCTGCGCTGTCTCT
>CAJXRJ010000207.1 GCA_913058555.1 uncultured bacterium | reverse complement strand
TTCATCGGGGGTCCCGCGACTTCCAGCCGCCCCGCACGCACTTGGTGCGCGCGGGGCGTGCTCGTTTCAACCCGCAATTCTTCCGTTGGCTTGCCCTCGGATGTCCCTCCTTCGGAATACCATCGGGGGTGTCCAGTTAGCCCCTTCCTTCTGAACCATGGCCGGCCATTCACACGCCGCTAACGTCAAGCACCGCAAGAACGCGGTCGACGCCAAGCGCGCCAAGATCTTCAGCAAGCTCGCCCGCAACATCATCTCCGCTGTGCGCCAGGGCGGCTCGGAGATGGACACCAACCTGAAGCTCAAGTACGCGATCGAGAAAGCTCGTGCCGCGAACATGCCGAAGGACAACATTCAGCGCGCGGTCAAGCGCGGCGAGGGGTCCAAGGATGGCGATGACTTCGAGGAGCTCGTCTACGAGGGCTATGCCCCCGGCGGCGTGGCGCTTCTCATCACTTGCCTGACCGACAACCGCAACCGAACGGCCCCGGACATCAAGTTCGCGCTGGAGAAGGGGGGCGGGAACATGGGCTCGACCGGTTCGGTGTCGTTCATGTTCGACTTCCGGTCGATCTACGTGGTCGACATGACCGGCGAACAGGGTGAGGACGGCTTCGAGGGCAAGCCCTTCGACGAGGAAGGGCTCATGGAGGTCGGCATCGAGGCCGGCGCCGAGGACGTGTTGGTCGAAGGCGACGTCGCGACGGTGTTCGCCCAAGCGACGGACTTCCTCGCGGTCAAGACGGCCCTTGAGGAGGCCGGCTGCGTGATGCTGTCGGCTGAAACCGGCTATGTGCCCCAGAACACGATCGTCGTCGAGGACAAGGGCGACGCGGGCAAGATCCTCAAGCTGATCGATCGACTCGAGGACAACGAGGACGTGCAGAACGTTTACGCCAACTACGACATCAAGGACGAGTGGCTGGAGGAGCTCTCGTCGTGACGGTGGGCGCGGAGGAGCGGGGCGAAACGCCGAACTTCCTCTGCGCGATCTATCTCCTCATGGGGGTGGGGGGAGCCGTGCTCTTGGTGGACGGCTCTATGCGCGGGGAGCCACGGCACCGGATGGCGGCGTGCGTTCTCGGGGCCGGGTTGCTCCTGCTGCCGCTCCTGTCGCTGATTCCCCTCGCGTGGCTACGGCGCCTGGTGCGCGGGCTCACTCTTTCCGGTGGGACACTGGTCGTGCTGCTCGTGGGGCTGGAGGTCTTGGTGCGGGCCATGGACCTCCCAGCCTTCACCCGCACCGAGCTGCGTTTTGACCCCGTGCTGGGCCACGCCCACGTGCCCAACAAAGGACGCTTGGACGCCCTTGGGTTTCGCAATCCCGGCGTCCCCGAGGTGGCCAAGGTCGTCTGCGTGGGGGATTCGCAGACGTACGGCAACAACATCGAAGCGGACCAGACGTACGCGGCCGTGCTCGGCCAGCTGCTTGGCGAGAACGTCTACAACATGAGCTTGGGGGGCTATGGGCCCCTCCAATATCTGACGCTCGGCAAGGACGCACTCGAGCGCTTCTCCCCGGACGTGCTCGTCGTGGGCTTCTACTTCGGCAACGACTTGCCCGATGCGTTCCGCTTCGCGTCGCTGGAGGCTTGGGCCCACCTGCGCGACGACGCCCTCGACTACCCACCACTGGACGAGATGGGGCATGGGGACCATCGGTCCCTGAACCTCGGCATGGGGATCATCGATGGCGTGATGTCCAGGAGCCGAGTCCTCTCGACCCTCGGGGACCGGATCAAGCTGCGCATCAAGCTCAGCAAGTACGGCCAGTCCCTTAGCCAGGGGGAATCGGGCCCCGGTGGTTTTGACGATCCGGAGATTGGGACCCGCTTCACGCCGGACTTTCGCGTCGGGTGCCTGGATCTGGATCGGCCAGCGATCGCCCGCGGCCTTGAGAACACACGCCATTGCCTGGGTGAGCTTGGGCAGGCGTGCCATGGCGCGGGGACGCGGCCAATCCTGCTCTTGATTCCAAACAAGGAAGCGATCTACCACCGATTCCTGGTGGGAGCGGGGAAGCCGCGGTCCAAGGCGCTGGATCGGCTCGCGGAGGAGGAGTCCATCACCAGGGCCGCGATGGTCGAGATCGCCCAGGCGTCAGGGTTTGAGCTCGTCGATCCCACGGAGGCCCTCGCCGCGGAGCTAGCGCGCGGTGTGCCCGTGTTTCCAAGGGACGCTGACGCCCACCTCGGCCCACGGGGAGCTGAGATCGCGGCCCTGGCGATTCAGGCGGTCATCGAGGCTGCGCCCTCCCGCAGGCCCCAGTCAAAGTAGTGAGTCCTGCCTTCGGGGCCTTCTCGTTTGAATCGGCTGGTTCGGATCGGCACGCTTGGGGCTGCGGGGCTCTGTCTCCGCGAACCACCTCAGATCCTCCTCACCGAGATCCCCGTTGAGGGGAGATAGCAAAGAGCCATGGGCGACGGACTCCGGACCATTCGAATCGCGACCAGTGACCTCACGGTCCTCAGCACCGCCAAGGCAGCAGTCGAAGCGGGAAGCGTGGGCGAAGACGGGGCCTTGGCGGGCTACGAGGTCGAACAGATCCCCACGTGGCGCGATCTTGTCGAGGCGCCCCCGGCGCCCGGTGATGTGCTCATCATCGACTCTTGGATGAAGGACCGAAACGTCTACGAGCTGCTCCGCCAGCTTGCTGGACGCACCAAGTGTCGGACCTTCCTGCTCGTCGAGGGGGAGAACCACCTCGCCGAGCCCATCGCGCGCTTCTGCGGCGCCACTGGCACGATCGAGCGGCCCATCAACGCGACCAAGCTGGCGGCCGCCTTCGGTGACAGTGCCGGCCCGCGCAAGCCCCTTGTGAACGAAGGGCGAACCGGCGGACTCACGGAGGAATTTGTTCTCCCCGAGGCGCTTCTCGCGCAGGTGTCCGGCACCTTCGCTCCGGAGACCGGCAGCGTCGGGCGCGGCGACGCGACCCTCATGAACGCCGTGATCGACCCGACCACTGGCCTCTTCAACTACTCGTTCTTGGCGTACAAGCTGGACGAGGAGTTCAAGCGCGCCAAGCGCTTCCAGGCCCCCCTCGCTTGCGCGATGCTGGGCTTCGAGAGCCAGGCATCGGACGACACGCTTCGGGAGCTCAGCGCGATCTTCTTGAGCGCCTCCCGGGACACGGACGTACTCGGGCGCTTCGACGAGAACTCGTTCCTCTTCCTACTGCCGAACACCGGCCCCGACGGTGCCGAGATCATGGCCCAGCGCGTGGCGAATTCTGCGGAGGAGCGGCGCTTGCTCGATCTCGTGGGGGATCGAATCGAGGTGGCGATCGGCATCGCGAACTACCCGAGTCCGGACATCGAGCGCCGTGACGACCTTTACGCTGCGGCACGGGAGGCTTTCCTCGAAGCGCGTGACGCGGGCGGCGGTGTCGTCGTGTCGGCGCTCTAGATCCTGCGCTCCACTGCCCGCGCGCAGGCGCCGCCTGAGTCTCGCCGGGAGCTCACCTGGGACTCACCCCTGGGCGGCTCACCCATCGCGCGGGCTCCGCAACACCATGCCGTCCCGAACCCATCGATTCATGGCGTCCATCGACGACGTCGGTGACGTCGTGGTGATCACGGGTTCACGCATCTCCATCGGACACCGGGCAGTGGGGGGGGCAGATCTCGAGTTCCTGGGCGGGGTCGCGAACGAGCACGGCCACATCGCCCTCGAGCAGTCTTTCCACGCCGGGCTGGTTTGGACCCTCCGCCTGGGTCCGGACAGTCCGCCTGCGATGGTGGGAGCCAGGGAGCTCCAGCCGGGAGAAGCTCACTCCTTCTTTGACGGAGACGAGATCCGGCTGGGGGCTGCCGCGGAATTCCGCGTCCACCAGCCCGACGTGTCGAGCGCCTCGGTGGTCCTCGAGCTGATCCACGGGACCGAGATCGATGGCGCGCGCCGAGTGCTGCTCCTCGCCCCAGGTGAATCGGCCCGTGCCCGAATCGGATCGCGGGCCAATCGCCACTTCGTGGTCCCAGGCTTCGGCGCGGACATCGAGATCCTCCGATCCCAATCAGGGGCCCATGGGGACCCGGGTGATCCGGAGGTGAGTTCGGCCCCTTCGGTCGTCCTCAGGTGCTCTGCGGGTGTGCGGAGAGCTGACGCGGCGCCTGACGGTGCCACGATGTGGGCCACGCCTTTGCCCCTGGAGCGGCGGGTCTTTGTCAGCTCCGGGGCGGACCCAGGACGCCTCCCGCCCTTCGGGATCGCCCTGCGACCCCTGAGCGGATAGCCTCACCTCCTGATCATGGACTGGGAGGCCTTCTACAACTCGTTCCGTCAGCCCGATTTCATCCCGGGCTACGAAATCGAGAACCGCCTGGGTGGCGGCGCATTCGGCGACGTCTACAAGGCGCGGAAGTCGTCCATTGGAAAGGCGTACGCCATCAAGTTCCTCAAGGTCGAGAACGACGACCAGCGCGAGGCCGTCCGGCGTGAGTTGGGCCAAGTGCGGCACTTCGCGGCGATCGATCACCCAAACCTTGTGACTATCGAGGACATGGGCGTCGCCATGGAGGTGCCCTACTTGATCATGGGCTACGCGGGCGAGGAGACCCTCGCCAAGCGATTCAAGCTCTCCGACCTGACACCCGTCGAGGCCCTGCGCACCTTCACCCAGGCGGCCCGCGGGGTGCTGGCCCTTCATGATCGGCGGCTCGTTCATTTCGATCTCAAGCCCAGCAACATCTTCCTTCGCGGCGAGAACGCGCGCGTCGGAGATTACGGCCTCTCGAAGCTGCTCGACAGCGGCCGCATGACCCTGTCCTACGGGCGGGGGACCCCGATGTACATGGCGCCGGAGATGCTGAGGAGCCGGGCCGATCATCGGGCGGACATCTACTCCCTGGGCGTCATTCTCTACGAGTCGCTCTCCGGGAAGCTCCCGTTCCGCCCCGATGAGCACGGTGGGCTCGTGCTGCGCGAAACCGACGAGCCGCCGGAGTTTCCCGAGGCCTTCCCCGCCATCGCGAGACCAGCGGTCGAAGCCTGCCTGAGGCTGGATCCTGCGGACCGCCCCTCGACCGTGGGGGAGGTGCTCGAGATGCTCGGTCAAACTTCGCGGCCTGGGGACTCGGTCACCTTCGAGCTAGCGCCGGAGGAACGCACTGCCGCGCTGCGTGCGCCCGCGGAGCCGCCCACGAGTCGGGACACGTTGCCCGCCGGCATGGCGGGCGGCGGCAAGTCCCTGCTCGACGGTGGATTCGCGGTCGAGAACTCAAGCTCCCTCGATGACGATGACGGCGGCGCCATCGATATGGGCTCCCCCGGAGGCCGCGCGCGCATGCTCGTGCGGGAACTCAAAGCGCGCAAGGAGGCCGACGAAGCGGCCAAGCGGCGAACGGAAGAGAACTTCGTCCCGGCCGTTTCGATCATTCCCGTTCCACCCAAAGTGACGGGGGGGCTCTTCGCGACCCTGCTCGAAACCACGCGTGTTGGCTTCGACGTCTTCGTCGCCGCCATCATCGCCGTGTTCGGTTGGATCACGGGCACCTTCCGGCATGTGACGGACCGGCTCGTGCGCAGTCGCCGCGGCGGGTTTGTCGCCCGTAGCGCGCGGTTTGCCTTCTTTCTCTTCATCATGACGGGGATCGGCTTTGGGGCCACCCTCGTCGGTCTCTTTGGCCTCTTTGTTTTGGAGCACGCCGGTCGAGTCTCATGAGCGCTGAATGGACACCTGACGTGGAGCGCCTGGCGGCGTTCGATGAGGATGAATGGGCGCGCGTCGAGCGTACCTATGCCGGCCGATTGATCGCCTACATCGCGCGGCGCGTGCCCGATGTGGAGGCCCGCGATGACGTGGTGCAAGAGGTCTTCCTCGGGGCGGTACGGGGGATTGGGAACTTCGATTCCAAGTTCACCTTCGAGCAGTACCTCTTTGGCATCTGCCGCAACCGCACCATCGATCAGATGCGCCGCCGCAAGCTCGTGGGCACCGGGGAAGGTGGGCTGGAGGACGACGAGGCTGCGCCGCCGGGGATCGAGACCCTCGTGCAAGACGACGATTCGCCGAGCCGCATCGTGCGCCGAACGGACCTGCATTCCCAGGGGCGCGCGCTGCTGCGGGACGCCCTGCGGGAGTGGGTCCAGGAGACGTGGGCCGCCGGTGAGTTCACGAGACTCATGGTGGTGGAGGCGCTCCTACGCGGCGGCTGGCGCAACCGAGATACCTGGGAACGCTTCGGCCTGCGGGACGAAACCGCCGTGGCCGGCATCAAGTTCCGGGCCCTCAAGAAGCTCCGCGAGATCGTCGCCAAGACCGACGAGACCGGCGAGATCGTTCCGTCGCTCTCACAGCTCGCCGAGGACGGCGACGTTCCCATCGACGTGGCAACGGTGTGGACGGAAGAGCGGGTCTCATGCCCGGCGCGGCACTGGATCGCGCGTTCCCTTGCGGACGCCCTCGACAAAGATCCGGCCGAGTTCGTGGCGCTGCACGTCGATGAGATCGGCTGCGACTGGTGCCAGGCCAACCGTGACGACCTCAAGCGCCAGGACGACTCGACCCTTGAGCCCCTGCTCAAGGCGATCGAGGCCTCCACCGCGCGCTTCCTCCGCTCACGCACGATTCGCTGAGCGCGGGCGGAGGGGCGCGCCGCCTACCGGAGCGTCAGGGCCACACCGGTCGTGAGCTGACTGGTCGCGGTGCCTGCGAGGGTGTCGCGGTGCCACGCTTGGAACGACCAGGTCTCCCCGGGAATGCCCATGACCGGGCCGTTCGGAAGCGAGAGAGCCGATAGGTCAAGTTCGAACGTGAGTGCACCGGCGGGGCCGGAGTTCATGATCTGACCTGGCCCCTGGTAGCGCCCAATGCCGCCGGTCAGGCAGAGCAGGCCGGGTGAACCGGCGAGGGGCATGGGCGAGCCGAAGGTCCGTGAGCCCAGGAGCATGGCGAACTGACTCGTGGGCAGCTGCGCGCCCTGGAGCTCCACTTGGTTGAGGGAAACGAGCTCAGACCCAAAGGCGGTCAGCGTTCCGGCCACGCCGGTGGAGTTGGCCGTTTGTCCATCGCAGAAGCCCTGGCCGATGGCGTCCAGCGTCGTGTTGTCATAGATCTCGACCTCAATGTCGCTGAAGAACGACCGGCGGACGATGGCCTCGGGGTCGCCGTCCCCGTCGAGGTCCCCCAGGAGGACGCTCTCGAAGTTCGAGTCATCGTCCGGAAAGAGCGGCGCGGGCACGGCAAAGCTGCCGCCGGGGAGCTGCTCCAGATAGACGAATGCGGCATTGCCGGAGCCTGCTGCCGTGAACAGGTCGAAGTCCCCGTCGCCGTCCACGTCAGCGAGATCCAAGGGGCCGTCGACATTCGCAGCCGTGAGCGTGATCGGCGGCTCTAGGGTCGCCGTCCCGTTGCCGCGGTGCAGCACGGGCGAGTCGGTGAACCCCTTCAGCATCACGTCCGTCAATCCGTCCGAATCGAAGTCTTCGAGAACCACGGATACGATGCCGGAGATGGGCAACGTGATCTGGGCAACGGGCGGCGCGAAGACGCCGCCGCCCAGGTTCAGTGACACAACGACCCTCTGGATGCTCGCCACGCTGTCGTGGACGATGTCCGGCAGCCCATCGCCGTTCAGGTCCGCCGTCCTGATGACGGTTGCGTTGAGCCCACCGTCCACGACGTTCACGGGTGCAGTGAATCCCCCCCCAGGAGCGCCGAGCAGGAGGTCTGCGAGCGTACGGTCGGGTGCTCCGATGCGCCTGGTCACCAGGACATCGAAGAGGCCGTCGCCGTCAAAGTCCTTGACCTCGGCATGGCCCAGCGTCGAAGGCGGCAGCGCAACTGGAGCACCCAACGGCGTGAACGTCTCCGCCCCGTCATTGAGGAGAACCTCCAGCTCAGCCGTGTTTCCGCTCTTCGTGATGTACACGATGTCCAGGTCACCATCGCCTTCAAAGTCCACAGCGCGGATGACGAGTGCGCCGTAGCGAGAGGCGCGCAGGAGCGCGACGTTGGCGAGTTCCCCGCTGCCGAGGTTCTCGATCCACCCGAGGGTTCGATCCGATTCCGACCCGACGAGAATGTCGACGTCGCCGTCGCTATCCAGGTCCACCAACTCGTGGGTCGTGACGGACGAGACCGCCGCGTTGGCCGTGCGCACCGCGCCGAAGTACCCGTTCGCCGCGGAGAGGCCCCCTGGCTGCCACTGGAGTCCGATCACCGCATCGTGGAGAATGTCATCGCGGCCATCGCCGTTGAGGTCTCCGATGGCCGCGCCCTGTGGTAGCGCCGCTGCCGTTGGTGTCGCCGGACCGAAGACCCCGGGGGACACCTGCTCAACGGCTGTGACGGTCGCCGGACTCAGGGGATTGGTCGTCAAATGAATCAGGTCGGTGTCGCCGTCAACGTCGAGATCCAAAAAGAAGGTCCAGTTCTGGGAGTCGAGGTTGGTGACCAGGGGCACGGCGGGTGCGTAGACGCGCGGAGCGGTGGCCCGGAGGTACGTCAGCCCACCCCCCCTTGCCGGGAAGAGATCGACCAGGCCATCGCCGTCGATGTCTTTGAAGGACATGGGAAAGAGCGCGTTCCCAGCGGGACCAGGCAGCGGGCTCGCCGGCGCAAAGGCTCCGGCGCCGAGGCCAAAGGAAATGCGCAGCGTGAAGTCAGGGGCTGGCGTTGCCACGTCCATGAATCCGTCGCCATCAAAGTCGTGGGCTTCGATGACGTCGGCGAGACTCGACGTGATGAACTGCGGAGCGCCGGAGAAAGTGCCCCCCGCGTTGTCGAACCAGAAGAATTCTCTTTGGCTTCCATTGGACCGCGACGTGATCAAGTCCGGCGCACCGTCCCCGTTGAGGTCTGCGAGCTTCGCGGTTGAGTAGCCGCCGCCGGAAAGGACGAGGTCCGTGCCCGTGAACCCTCCCGGGCTGGAGAGAACGAGCCGCAGTGGAAGGCCCTGGACAGACCGGCCCACGAGGACGTCCAAATCGCCATCGCCGTCCACGTCGCCGATGTCGTAGCCATTCAGGTTCTGCTGGCCGGGATCCAATTGGATCGGCGCGGCAAGATCTCCGCCGCCGAGGCCAAAGAGGGCGGTGACCGCGAACTCGGAGCCCACCGAGATCATGACCACATCGAGGATCCCGTCCCCGTTGAGGTCCACGGTGCTCGGAGACACCACCAGGGCAAGGCCGGCGAGCACCGTCGTGGACTCCTCGAAGGGGGACTGGGCCTGGGCGGTTGAGATGACCGCGGCTCCAACTAGGGGGGCGGCGAGCGAGGGCAGCGAGAAGACTTTCATTGTGCGAGGGGGCCGGCTGGGGGCGCGAACGAAGTGTCGGAGCGGGACCGATTGGACTGGGCGTGGTGGGGGCCCGCGTTGGGACGAGCCCGAAGCTCGGCCCCCGTCCATGACCATTAGTAGACGCTCAGTCGCTTCCTGTTTCGGGGGTTGGGCGGTTTTCGCCCCCCATGCGGTCGCAGCGCTGTGGCCGCCAAAGTGAAGCCCAGAAGGAACACCCAGGGGAAGACACAGAGGAGGATCGAGAGGGGAGCGACCCAGGGCAACGGGTTCCTGGCACCGGCACCCAAGGACCGATTTGGCCGTTCGTGCCGCCCCCGTGAAGGAGCGGGCTACGATTGAGGGAGCCCATGAGCGTTCCCACCCGGATCTATCTCGCCGCCGTTCTCCTGATCGCCCTCTTCTGGGGTGGCTACACGGCATTAGGCCCCACCCGGGCCGCAGAGCTCGACTATCGATTCGATCCGGCGTACCTGATCCATCATTCGAGCGACCTGCGCGGCTATCTCGGTGGCCGCGTGGACGTTGGCTCGGGAATCGAGATCCCGAAGGATGGGCTCTTTGTGGACGTGCGCGCTGCGGACGCGAGCGGCGACATCGCCGTGCGACGACTGGCGCCCGTGGCGAAGGACGGCACTTTCGAAGTGAGCGGGATCCCCGAAGGGCGGGCCCATGTCACGGTGGAGCTGGGCTCCGCGGAGGTGGTTTGGGAGGCGATGGACATCGTGGTGGGGGAGCTTGGCGTCGTCGACGGCCGCATCGATCCCATCGATCTTCGGGGGGCTGTCTTCCCTTTCGACCTCACCTTCGTCGGGCCGGAGGGCGAGCTTGTGCCCGACGGTCAGTTCCTCTGGCGCCCCCTGGCCGGGGACTCCGAGGACGTGCACTTCGGAACGCCCACGTCGATTCGTGCTGGCCAAGCGACGTTCTTGGCGACGTCGGAAATGATCGACGTGATCTCACTCGTGCCCGGCGCCTCCGTGGAGTACTTCGAGGGCGTGCGCGCGGGCCAGACCGTCTCACTCGGCCCCGGAACCACGGCGAAGATTCAAGTGACCGGGGACCTTCCCGATCTCGAGGACTGGCGCGTCTTCGCCGTGCTCGTGCCGGTCGAGTTGACCCCCAAGCTGCCGATGGCGAAACGTGGCCGCGCCGCGACGGAGGCCGTCATGTTCGCCGAAGTGGATCGAAGTGGCATCGCGTCGATCCCCGTGGCCCGCGCCGGA
>CAJXRJ010000206.1 GCA_913058555.1 uncultured bacterium | reverse complement strand
ACTGCATATCGTCGGCAGCGTCAGATGTGTATAAGAGACAGGGGGTGGGCGTTGGGGGGTCGATCTTCGCGCGGTGCGTCCTGCTCGTACGGAGTCCTGGGGACCCCTTCGCACCTTCCTTCTTGCGTTCACTTCATAAGGGGCACCTTCCGGCGCGCACGGCGAATCTCGGGGGGGCGTGAGATTCGGGACCGCAGTGGTTCAAAACGGCGAGAAGCCTGGGGGGAACCATGCTGGCTCCGGCTTTGCTCATGACAGCAATTCCGGAGGGCGCCGGGAGTCGGGGCAAGAAACCCGGAGAAAGGCCGGGATTTCAATTCGATCAGGCCGGCGCGTACGGGGCCTCTTCCAAGTTGACCCATTGCAGCAGGCCGCTGGCCGGGTCGTAGACGTGCACCCAGGAGTTCCAGCGGGCGACCACTTGGACGCGGCGAACTTCGGTGGATTCCGTTTCGGAAGACGTCTCGTGGGAGTCGTTCATGGGTCGCTTGGGGATCCGGGCCGGCGATCCGGGGTCGGGGCATTCGCCCGGCGCGCGCCGCTTCTCAGGAGATAAAAAAAGAGGCTCCTCCCGAGAGGGGATTCGGGAGGAGCCAGGTTCACGAGGAACCATGAGGGCAAGGTAGTCATCGGCATCTGCCCAGGATCCTGAAGCCCTTCCTCAGGAAAAGTGCTCGTTTTTGGGCGCCCCGACTACGACGTGCGGGCCCGTGCCTGGATGAATGAGTAGTAGAAGACGGCGTCCGGGTCCCGGGCCACGTCCCTGAGCTCCTTCGTCATGCCGTCGATGGTCTCTTGGTCGACCTTGCCCGCGTCCAGCAGCTCGTCGCAGCCGGAGAGCAGGAGGTCCGACCAGAACTCCAGGAACTCCGCGCGCTCCGCCGGGCGGCGGTTATCGAGGAGGATGGTGCAGACGCGGGTTTCAATATCCCTGAATCCCACTCGTTGGAGCAGGTTGCCCAGCTTGGCCCCGATGAAGGGGTCGCCGCCCAGCTCGAACTGGTGGTCGTTGAAGGCGCCCCAGTAGCGGAGCATCTGGGGGCTGTAGGGGCTCAGCAAGAAGCTGGCGTTCTGAACTTCGTTGACCACCACCGGGGAGCCGGGGCGCAGGGTGCGGCGGACCTCCGACAGCACCCGTGCGGGATCTCTGACGTGCTCGAGAATCCAGCACAGGAAGGCTCCGTCGAAGGAGTCCGCCGGGAAGTCGAGGGCGTGTGCATCCCCGTGGGTCGCTTCGAATCGGCCCTGGAGCCAGGGCTGATCCGCGAGATACTTCCTCGCGGCGTCGAGGTTGTGCTCCGAAGCCTCGACGCTAGTAACGTGAAGGTCGGGAAAGTGTCGCAGGAGGATTTCCGTCTGCGCTCCTACGCCGGAACCCACCTCCAGCAAATGGCGCGTGCGCTGGAACGGCAGGGTCCCGTGAATTCGGTATTCGACGATGCGCGCCTGGCGCCGGAGGCGGGCCTCTTCCTTCTGGCTGAAGCCGTGGAGGTAGCCGGTGGTGTTGGAATCGCTCATGGTGGTGGGCAGAAGGATAAAGAAGGCCAGGCGTTCAGGGCACCTCTTCCTTGTCCATGCCCATGAGGTCCCTTCGATCCGGGAGGGCCCCCCTATAGAATGACGGGGCCCTCACACGGATTGCCATGAGCCAAGAGATCGAGTCTGTCCTCGCGGAATCGCGAGCCTTTCCCCCGTCCGATTCATTCCGCGCCGCCGCCCGCCTGGGCGACGGCGATGAGTATGCGCGACTGCACAAACAATCGATCGAGGACCCAAGCGCGTTCTGGGGGGGCGTTGCCAAGGAGCTCCCGTGGCTACGGCCCTTTGACGAGGTTCTCACGGGACCGGATGGGGCCCAGTCCCGTGGTCCTGGGGTCGAGTGGTTCAGGGGCGGCGAAATCAACGCGAGCCACGTGTGCCTCGACCAGCACCTCGATACGGAGCGCGCCAACAAGACGGCTCTGATCTGGGAGGGGGAGCCGGGGGACAACCGGACCTTCACCTACGCCGAGCTCCACACCGAGGTTTGTCGCTTCGCGAACGTCCTCAAGGCCCGTGGCATTGGGAAAGGCGACCGGGTCGCGATCTACATGCCGATGATCCCCGAGGCGGCCATGGCGATGCTCGCCTGCGCGCGCATTGGGGCGATCCACTCGGTGGTCTTCGGCGGCTTCTCCGCGGCCTCACTCCAGGACCGCATTGCCGATGGGGACTGCTGCGCGGTCATCACCGCCGACGGTGGCTGGCGACGCGGAAGCGTGCTGCCGTTGAAGCCTGCCGTGGACGAGGCGATCAAGGACCAGCCAAGGGTCAAGACCGTGCTCTGCGTCAAGCGCACGGAGAACGCGGTGGCCTGGGACCCGGCCCGGGACGTTTGGCTTCACGAAGCCCTCGAGGGCGTGGATGCGGAATGTGCCCCCGAGCCCATGCAGTCGGAGGACGTTCTCTTCCTGCTCTACACGTCGGGCTCCACGGGCAAGCCCAAGGGCATTGTGCACTCCACCGCGGGATACCTGGTGGGGGCGTACCTCTCCACGAAGTACGTCTTCGATCTCCAGGAGGACGACGTCTACTGGTGCACGGCGGATGTCGGTTGGATCACGGGGCACAGCTACATCGTCTACGGGCCGCTTGCGAACGGCGCGACGATGGTCATGTACGAAGGAGCGCCTAACGCGCCCCACGAAGGCCGCTTCTGGGAGCTGTGCGAAAAGCACGGCGTCACCATCTTCTATACGGCGCCCACAGCGATCCGCGCGTTCATGAAGTGGGGCGACGAGCATGTGGAGCGACATGACCTTTCGAAGCTGCGCCTCCTCGGCACGGTGGGCGAGCCCATCAACCCTTCCGCTTGGATGTGGTACCGGGACAAGGTCGGTGGCGGGCGATGCCCGATCGTCGATACCTGGTGGCAGACGGAAACGGGCTCGATCATGCTGACGCCCATTCCCGGTGTCTCGGCCACGAAGCCCGGGTCTGCGACCTTGCCGTTCTTCGGGGTGGACGCCGTCATCCTCGACGAGGAAGGCCGTGAAGTCCCCGACGGAATGGGGGGGCTTTTAGCCCTTCGCCGTCCCTGGCCCAGCATGCTGCGCGGGATCTGGGGCGACGAGAAACGTTTCCTCGAGACCTATTGGTCGAAGTGGCCGTTGACGTATTTCCCCGGCGACGGCGCGCGCAAGGACGCAGAAGGCAACTTCTGGATCCTCGGCCGCGTGGACGATGTCCTGAACGTGTCGGGACACCGCCTTTCGACCATGGAAATCGAAAGCGCCCTCGTGAGCCATGACGCCGTGGTTGAGGCCGCGGTGGTCGCGCGCCCCGACGACCTCACGGGTGAAGCGATCGTCGCCTTCGTCATTCCCCAGGGGGAAGCCGGCGAAGCCGAGGCGGTGGCCCAGGCCCTCAAAGATCACGTTGCCCAAGAGATTGGCAAGCTGGCGCGGCCGGCTGAGATCCGCGTCACGACCCGCCTTCCGAAGACTCGCAGCGGCAAGATCATGCGCAGGCTCCTGCGGGCGATTGCGGCGGGCGAAGAGATCACCCAGGACACGACCACCCTCGAGGATTCGACGATCCTCGACGAGCTTCGCTCCGGACCGAAAGCATGAGAAACTTCTCTATCCGCGCTGCCCTCGCGTGGCTCTCACTTCCCACCCTGAGCGTGGCCCTTGGCGCGGCGATGGGGCCATCCCCTTCAGCGCAGGAAGACCAAGCGGTCACCGCCGCCCCAGGGGACGCGCCCACCGAGAACGGATGGGACGCCCTGGTTCCCAGGGCTGACGAACTCATGGCGCGCTTCGACTGCCTCGCGTGCCACGCCCCCGAGTCGGCCACGCGCGAGCGCCTCTACCCAAACGCTCCGCCCACGCTGAAAGGCATCACCAAGCGGGCCCGCACGGATTGGCTCGTGGACTTCCTCGTAGATCCACGCAAGTCACGCCCGGGAACCCACCATCCCCATCAGCTGATCGCTCTGCCCGATCGCACGCGGGGTCAGATCGCCGAGGACATCGTGCATTTCCTAGCCCGCGCCGACGGCGGCGACGCCCGTGCGATCCAGCCGTTCTCGTCTAACTCCTCCGTGTTGGAGCGTGGCCGTGGCCTTTACCACTCGGTGGGCTGCGTGGTCTGCCACGGTCCCCAGGAGGACGAGTTCGACCTGGAGCTCACCTTGGGCGAGCTCGAGGGCTACGAGGACGAAGAGTTCATCGAAGAGGATGACGAGGAACCCATGCCCATGCGCGCGGGAGTGCTCGAGCCCAAGTGGACGCCGCTGCCTGAGGATCTCGTCTTCAAGTCGGGCCCGCTTCAGCTTGCGGCGTATCTCTTCGATCCGGTTGCCCAGCGTCCGTCGGGCCACTGCCCGTCCATGTCGCTCAGCCGGGACGAGTCGATCGCCGTCGCGACGTACCTCCTGCGGCGCCAAGCCCAGCGCCCCGACGGCAGCTTCGAATCGAAGCCTGGCCTCCTGGTGCAGTCCTTCGAGTTCAATGTCGAAGGTGACAAGGCGTTCGCCGTCATGGACCGAACGGTGCCCAAGGCCACGTCGACGGTGCGCGAGATCAACGTGGAGCCCGCCACGCGGGACAACAACTTTGCCCTGCGCTTTTCCGGTTGGATCGACGTTCCTGTGGACGGCGAGTACACCTTCCATGTGCGCTCGGATGATGGTTCGCGCCTGTACATCGACGGGCAAAAGATCGTCGACAACAGCGGAACGCACCCGCCGAGGACCAGGTCGAACAAGGTCGAGCTGACGGAGGGTCTTCATTCCATGCGCCTGGACTTCTACGAGGGCGGCGGGGGCGAGGAGATCTCCCTCGAATGGGAGGGCCCTGAAGTCCCGAAGGGGCCAGTGGATCCGGGGCGTTTCTCCCATTGGTCACTGGACTATTCGCCGATCGGCGCCGATGGCTTGCCCACTTCGGACCTCGCCTTCGCCATGGACGAAATGCGCGCCGATCGCGGCGGACAAGCGTTTGTCCAACTGGGCTGCGCCAGTTGCCACACCGTGGACGGTACCCCTGAGGGTGCTGCGCCCGACGTTCCCACGCTTGAACAACTCGCAGGCGTGCGTCCCGGCGTGCTGGTTTGCCTGCGCGAAGGGGGCCGGTACGACTTCGAAGGGGCCGACGTGGGGATCCTGCTTGCTGCGTTCGTGAACCCGGACACCATCGCCCTGGATGCGACGATCCCCTCCGAGTCGGTCAAGCGTCAGCTCGCCCGACGCAACTGCTACGGCTGTCACCGCCGCGATGGAATCGGAGGAGTGCATCCTGACGTGATGCCCTTCTTCACCGGCGACGAGGATGCAGAGCTTGGTGATCAAGGACGATTCCCACCAACACTGACGGCTGCGGGGCGCAAGTTCCGCCCAGAGATCCTGCGGGGTGCAGTGCACGGCCGTGAGAAGGTGCGGCCTTACTTGAACACGCGCATGCCCAAGGTGGGCGACGGCAACCTGGCCCTGCTGGCTGGCGCGCTCCAAACGACGGACGCAAGCGATCTGCCGGTGGAGATCGACTCGGCCTTCTGCGGCCCCGTGGCCGTGGATGACGGACGGCGACTCGCGGGAAACCGCGGGGGACTTGGTTGCGTCCAGTGCCACGACTTCCGTGGCACGCCGAGCCTTGGCGTGCGCGCCGTGGACCTCGGTCAGATGCATCGCCGGCTGCGCTTTGAGTGGTTCCGTGAACTACTGCTCGAGCCCTCAAGCGTGGACCTTGACGGGCGCATGGCGAACCTCTGGATCGACGGTGCGAGCCCCGTGACGGACCTCGCCGGTGGCGACCGGGAGCAGCAGATCAAGAGTCTCTGGTGTTGGCTCAGCGAAGGGGGCGACTCCATGGCGCCGCCGCCGGGGCTTGACACCGGCGAGTGGGCGTTCGAGGTGTCCCCTGACGACCGGACGCGCCTCGTCTCTGTGTTCATGGAAGGTGTGTCTCCTCGCACGTTGTGCATCGGCACGCCGGAGGGAGTCCACGCCGCTTACGACATCGAGCACGGCCGCGTGGCCAAGCTCTGGCGCGGCCGGTTCATCAATGCGCTGGGTACCTGGCGCGGACGCGCGGGCGCGCTCGAGAAGCCTGGCTCCTCTGATGGCGTCGACCTTCCGGAGGGCCCGACCGTGGCGCTCCTCGATGGTCTGAAAGACCCCTGGCCGAGCGCCATTTCGAGCCAGTCCCAGAGTCAATCCATTGGCCGCAAGATCGGGAAGGACGGGTCGGTCACGATCATGCATCGCATGGGGGATCTCGTCATCGAGGAGACCCTGCGCCCGACGAAGCTGGGGATACGCATCGCGAAGGATCAGCCCGTCGACATGCACAGCGGTATCGAGAGAACGATCGTGGTTCGCGCGCCGGGCACGGGCGTTGGCTCACCGGTGGTCGCTCGCATCGCCGTGGCTCGCCGGTTCGACCGTGCGGGTCGTGGTCTTTGGCGCGCCAACGGGGGCGATTGGCCCCTCTACGAGATCGATGCCGCAAGCATGCTGGCGGCCGCGATCGTGGTTCCTGAGCGGGACAAGAGCGAGGTCGATGAGCCCTCCGTGCTCGACTCGCGGGAACGCAGCAAGGGGGGCGGATCGAAAGACCCGGTTCTCGAGGAACTACGCATTCCGATTCTTCTATCCCCGGCCAATGACGGCACCGGCGACCTCGTCGGGCAATTTTCTTGGAAGTTCGCATGGTGATCCAACGACCCGCCGCCGCCGGCCTTTTTCTGGGCGCTCGACCTGTGGTCGCCGCCTCCGCTGTTTTCCTGTCCACGGCTGCCGCCGCGTTCGGCGAGCCCCAAGACGGCAGCCGCCGTGCCCGTGAGGAAGCGGCTTACCCGGTCACCTCCTTCGAGATGCCCGCGGATGTGCACCTCGAAATCGGTGGCCTGGCCGTGGTCCGCGGCCCGGGCCGCGCGGCACGCGTCGTGTGCGTGACCCGACGCGGTGAAGTGTGGGGGATCGACGGCTTTGCCCAGAAGGAGCCCCAGTCCGCCGCGTCCATCACCCTCCTGGCGGAAGGCCTTCACGAGCCCCTTGGCCTGCTGCCCGAGAGCGACGGGAGTCTGCTCACCGCTTGTCGCGGCGAGCTCGTGCGCCTCATCGACGAGGACGGCGACGGCAAGTACGAGACCCAGCTCACCGTGGGCGGCGGCTGGCCCCTCAGCGGGAACTACCACGAGTACAACTTCGGCCCCGCCCCCGGCGGTGACGGCAGCTACTGGATCACCACCAACAAGCCCTTCGGCGCCCAGCCCTTCGGCAAGGCCGACTGGCGTGGTTACGCCATGCGAATCCTGCCCAGCGGGGAGGTCAAGCCCATGTGCGCTGGCCTGCGGTCTCCGGCGGGCGTGGAGACATCGCCCTGGGGCGAGGTCTTCTACACGGACAACCAGGGCGAGTGGTGCGGCGCTAGCAAGCTCAGCCTGCTCGTCCCCGGCAGCTACCACGGCCATCCCCACGGCCTGCCGAGCACCGAGGACTCCACCTGGACGTTCCCGAAGCCCAAGGCCCTCCCCGACGGCCAGTACTACTCGACGTTGGCCGCCTCGGGCGACTACCCGGCGCTCCAGATGCCGAGCGTCTGGTTCCCCTACGACAAGATGGGTCGCAGCCCTGCGGGTTTCGTGTGGGATCAAACGAAAGGCAAGTTCGGACCCTTTGCCGGTCAGCTTTTCGTGGCGGACCAATACGAAGCCGCCGTCTTCCGCGTGGACCTCGAGCGTGTGCGGGGCCACTGGCAGGGCGCGTGCTTCCGCTTCCGCGAGGGCCTCGGCTGCGGCGTCATTCGCCTAGCTTGGACCCCGGACGGCGCTCTCCTCCTCGGCGAAACCGACCGGGGCTGGGGCTCCAAGGGCTCCCTCACCGAGGGCCTCGAGCGCCTCGACTGGTCCGGGCAGGTCCCCTTCGAGATCCACACCATGCGTCTCCTGCCGGGGGGCGCTGGCTTCGCCCTGCGTTTCACCACGCCCGCCGACGCGGAGTCCTTCGATTCCCTCGACGGACTCGACGTGCTCTCCTACACCTACTCCGCAACGGAACGCTACGGCAGCCCCGAGCAAGACAACCAGACCGTCCAGATCACCGGCCACAAAGCCCATGAAGACGGCCTCGGCGTCGACATCATGGTCCCAGGCCTGCGCGAAGGCTACGTGCACGAGATCACCTTCGCCGGCATCCAGGCCAAGGAAGGCGCCCTCGGCCTCCTGCACCCCGCCGCCTACTACACCCTCCAGCGCCTGACGAAGTGAGCGCCTGGGCTCCGCCCCCCTGGCCTCAGCCAAGGAGGGCGGAGATCACTTCGCCGTGGACATCGGTGAGGCGGTAGCGGCGGCCTTGGTGGCGGTAGGTGAGGCGTTCGTGGTCAAGGCCCAGGAGTTGAAGCAGCGTGGCGTTCAGGTCGTGGATGTGGACGGGGTCGGCTGCGATGTTGTAGCTGAAATCGTCGGTGGCACCGTGGGTGTGGCCGGCGTGGGAGCCGCCCCCGGCCATCCAGATGGTGCTGCATCGGGGATGGTGGTCGCGGCCATAGTTGGTCTTGGTGAGGGCGCCTTGGCTGTAGCACGTGCGGCCGAACTCACCGCCCCAGACGACGAGGGTGTCGTCGAGCAGGCCCCGGGACTTGAGGTCCGTGACGAGGGCGGCCGAAGCCTGGTCGGTCTCCTTGCACTGGGTTCGGATCGCGCCGGGGAGGCCGCCGTGTTGGTCCCAGCCCTGGTGGAAGAGTTGCACGAAGCGCACGTCTCGCTCGAGTAAGCGGCGGGCGAGCAGGCAGTTGGCGGCAAAGGTGCCGGGCTTGCGTGCGTCTTCGCCGTAGAGGGCGTAGGTCGATTCGGGTTCGTCCGAGAGATCGGCGACGTTGGGAATCGACTCCTGCATACGGAACGCAAGCTCGGCCTGCGCGATGCGGTCGAGGGGGGCGTCGGAGCCGGAGCGGGCCGCGTCGTCCTCGGCGGCGCGGCGCAGTGCGTCGAGCATGCGGCGGCGGACCTTCCGGTCGATGCCGGGGGGGTCGTTCAGGAAGAGCACCGGGTCGGCGCCGGCGCGGAGCTGGACGCCGGAGTGGCGAGAGCTCAGGAAGCCTGAACCCCAGAGGCGGTCGTAGAGGGGCTGGCCGCCTTTGCCTTGGGTCACAAGGGCACAGAACTGGGGCAGGTCCCGGTTGAGCGTTCCGAGGCCGTAGCTGAGCCAAGCGCCGAGGGACGGGCGCCCAGCGATCTGTGACCCCGTGAGGGCGAAGGTCGCCGCGGGGTCGTGGTTGATGGCGTCGGTGACGAGGGATCGAACGATGCAGAGCTCGTCGGCGATCTTCGCGGTGTAGGGGAGCAGCTCGGAGATCTCGGCTCCCGACTCCCCGTGCTTGGCGAACTTGAAGATCGTCCCCGCGAGTGGCAAGGACGCTTGATTGCCGGACATGCCGGTCAGGCGCTGGCCGCGGCGGACGGAGTCCGGGAGTTCCTCGCCGTTGCGCTCTTGGAGGAGCGGCTTGTGATCGAAGAGGTCGATCTGGGAGGGGCCGCCGCTCATGAATAGCTGGACGACGCGCTTCGCCTTGGGGGCGTGGTGAAGTCCTGCGCCGGGGGCGGCCTCTTCTTGGCCCTGGCTTCGCCAGACGTTGGACGCGAGGGAGCGCGGCGCGGCGGCCGCGGCGGCGAGGCCGAGGCCGGCACGGCTCAGGAGCGTGCGGCGCTGAATTCGATTCTGCATGGGGGATTCGTCGCGTTTCATCGCCGGGTCACCACGTCATCAAGGCCCAGGAGGGCGCTGGCAACCACCGCCAAGGCGGCGATGCGCGCGTCGTCCTTGGGGTTGGTTTCGAGCTCTGGCAGAGGTTCCCCGTGGGCGGCGCGCTCAAGGTCGTAATGTGCGAGGGCCTTGGCGTCCGCAGGGGCCCCAACGAAGGCTGCGAATTGATCGGCGAAGAGATCGCCCATGGCGGCTGCCTCGATCTCCGTGGGGGGCCGGGACGCCAGGGATAGGAATAGGTGCGTGATGGCGGGCCCGGGCTCGAAGTCCGGTAGCGCGGCGGCGCGTTTCCCAAGGGCCACCGCGGACGCCACGAACTGGGGGTCATTCCAAAGGGCGAGGGCCTGGAGCGGCGTCGACGTGGAGGGGCGCGCGACCACGCATGCTTCGCGGGACGGTGCGTCGAACATGCCCATGGTCGGGGGCGGCGACGTGCGCCTCCAGTAGGTGTAGAGGCTGCGCCGAACGAGGCTCTGGCCTCTGCCCACGGGATAGATGTTGCCGCGCTTCTCTTTCCAAAGGCCGGGTGGCTGGTAGGGGAAGACGGACTTGCCGCCGACGGTCAGGTCGAGCAGGCCCGCCGCCCGCAGGGCGCCATCGCGGATCTCTTCGGCGGAGTAGCGCCGAGAAACGGCACGGGAAAAGAGCTCATTGCCGGGGTCAAGCTCCGCGGCGCCGGGTCCTGGGACCGACGACATGCGATAGGCGCGCGAGTGCACGAGCCTGCGG
>CAJXRJ010000205.1 GCA_913058555.1 uncultured bacterium | reverse complement strand
CGCCAGCGGTTCCACCGTCCCGTCCCCCGGCGCCGCCCCCGGAGCGGCGGCTCCGTTAGGGGCCGAAGGTGGACCAGCGTCCCAAAACGAAGCGCGCCCGGCACCCAGCGCCACGCCCACCCTCGACGATGCCATTCGCGAGGGGCTTTCGCCCAAGGAGGCCAAGCGTCTGGCCCTGCGCGCTGCTGAGGCACTCTCGGCATTGCACGCGAGGGACGAGGTTCACGGGGATCTCACGCCCCGGAGCTTCGCCCTTGGGCGGGGCGGAGACGTGCGCATCGTCCCCCCAGGCCGCAAAGAGCCAGCGCTCTACCGCCTGCGCTATGCGGCGCCGGAATCGGCGCGGCGCGAGGCTCCGTCGCGGGCCACTGACGTTTTTTCTCTGGCACTGATCATCCGCGAGCTGATCGAGGGCCTGCCCGCCCGTCGTTCCACCGGTGACGATTTGGCCCTCGATGCGATCGATGGCAGGGTCAGCGTGGCCCACGGTCTGGACGGCGAGCTGCAAGGGCTTGCCGCTCTGGCTGCGAGCCCCCACGCCGATGGCCGTCCCAGCGCCTCTGAGTTTGTGGCCGCCTTGCGTGGGGCCACGCAGTTCCGTGGCTTCTCCGGTCAGGAATGGGTGGTGGCTGGCGTTGCCTTGGCGACGGCGCTGATGCTCGCTGTGATGTTGCGCAACTCCGCCCAGGCGCGCGACCGTGCGGGGCGTCAATCGGACGATGCCCATGCGGCCCTCGAAGGGTTCATTTCCGGAAGCTACCAAGAGCTCGACCGGTTCAAGGACATCACTTCCTTGGCGGAAGCGGGTGAGCGAGCGCTCTCGAGCATGGAGCGCGTGAACGATGAAGATCGTTCGCCCGAAGACCGGCTGCTTTACGCGCAGACCCTGCTGTGGAACGGCAAGGCGCGCATGGTCCAGAACGACGATGCTGGCGCGAAGGAGCTCTTCGAGCGTGCGCTCGAGCATTCGGCGTCCATCGACGACCGCCCCGAGCGGGCCAAGGTCGAGCTACGGGCACAGGTCTCACTCGCCGCGCTCGCCCGGGCGCGGCGCGACTTCCCTGGAGCGATTGAGTTGATCAGCCAGGCGGTGGCCGTTGGGGAAGCCGCCGTGGCCGAGGGAGAAACGGACCAGGGGGTCCAGCTTGCTCTGGCCAGGGCCTACGTCGACCTGGGGAATCTGTCGATGTTGGACAAGAGTCTCACCGTCGAGGACGGCTTCAAATCGTTCGAGAGCGCCCGGCGCGCGCTCGACGGCGTGGCCGCCGGTGGAGCTTCGCAGGACCGAGACGTGCTAGAGCTCAGGGCTGAACTCAACCAGCTCGAGGCATATCTGGCCTTCCGTGCCCAGGACCATGCGCGCGGGATCGCGGTTCAGAAGCGGCACGTGGCCCTCGCGAAGCAGCTCGTCGAGCTCGACCCCGGCGTCCCCAAGCGCAGGCGGGTCTTCGCACGCGGCGCCGATGTTCTCGGCCAGGCCCAGCGCAAGGCGGGGGCCTTCCCCGAGGCCGCAGAATCCCATCGCGCAGCCCTTGAGGGTTGGCGGCTCCTTCGCGAGATGCAGCCCGGCGAGATTGCATGGCGACGGGAATGGGCCCGTTCCACGGGGCGTCTCGCGGAGGTGCTCGGCAAGGTCGGCGAGTGGCAAGAGGCGTCACGGCTCCACGATATTGCCATCGGCGAACTGGAGGGCATGCTCGCTTCGGGAGGCCTGCCCAAGGCGGTAAAGTTTGAAATTGGCATTCAGCTCCTCGACGCGGGTGAAGGGCTGCTTGCAGCCGGCGACTTGAAGCGCGCAGGCGACCGGGTGAACCGCGCCGTGAAGCTCATCGGAAGCGCTCCACCCTTACCTCGGATGAAGGATGCATGGGAGCCTGTTCAGGTGCGCTCCCGCGTCGTGCGTGCGGAACTCCTCCTCGCCGAAGGCCGCTGGTCGAGCGCCGAGTCCACGGCCCTGAGCATCCTGGAGCAGCTGCAAGGAATGGCGAACCAGGGCCGGGATGCCGCTGTGCGCACGGAGCGCGTAAGGGCCTTGCTCGTGACGTCCGCTGTACGTGCGATTGAAGGGGACGCCGAGGTCGCGCGCCGCGTCCGCGAACGCGCCCTGGGGATCGCGGAGGAACTTGATCGGGAGAGTCCGAATCACCCTGAAGTGCTCTCCCTTCAGGCGCGCGTTCAATTTGCGCTCGGCAACGATCGTGAAGCCGCCGACCTCATCGAACGCCTCGATGCCGCAGGCTATAAGAGCCTTGAACTGGGGGCCGTTCGCGCCGCCACCGCCGCGATTCGCCCCTCGAATCGCTGAGGCTTCGGCCTGCGCCGGCCGCTAATGGCTCCGCCAGGCCCCGAAGGGGTTTCCCAGGATTGCGGGCAAGACGCCGCCGTTTCCCACCGAAGGTTTCTCCATCAGGGCGTTCGGTAAGCTGCCGACATACCCCCGAACCTTTCGACATCTCGGGTAGCGATCCGGCGCCCTGATCACTTCCTTGTTCCTCAAGGAATCGAGCGCACCAGCATGCTGACTTCCTCTTCCCCGCCATAGGGTTGAGTGCGAGCCATCTCTTGGAACCCGAAGCTCTCATGAAAGCCCATGGAGCGGGGGTTCGGCGGCACGGTATTGACCTCAGCGCACAGCGCTGGACGGCCCTTCTTTTCGGCGAGCGCGATGGCCTGCTCATAGATTCGGCGCCCGATGCCGCGACGGGTCGCATCAGCTGAGATCGCGATGCGATCAACATAGAGGAACGAAGGGTAGCGTTCCTTGAACCACCCGTAGTTCGGGCTCCCATAGTCGGCTCCTTCCACCAGGAGGACCGCGAAACCCACGACCTCTCCCGCGGAGAGCACGACCGGGAACCACTCAGCGCATACGGCGAAGTGATCGAGTTTGGCGCGGTCCATGGGGCCGACCTCGGGGACGTTGGCGGCATTGATCGTGAGGACATGCGGCGCGTCTTCGGGGCGGTACGGTCGGATCTCAATGTCGTTCATCTGAATCTCCATGGGGCTCACCGGAATCTCCCGGGGGGTGGGAGCGACGAAGGGGAGGCTAGCGCTCGGGCGAGGTGATAGCGTACGGGGGCTATGGCCACAAACGCGCCCCTCACCCTCTATCGAATCCTCTTTGGATTGTTGATGCTCGTTGAGTCCTGGGGAGCGATCGCGACGGGCTGGGTGAACTCCGCCTTCGTGGAGCCCCGTTGGACGTTTCCACTTCGGGGCTTCGAGGCTCTCCGGGTGCTATCGGGGCCGTGGATGTTGGGTTACTTCGCGGCCATGGGATGCGCCGCCCTTGGGGTCACGCTCGGCTGGCGGTACCGGTGGTCCGCGGCCACCCTCGCCGTCCTATGGACGGGGGCGTACCTCGCGCAAAAATCCCACTACAACAATCACTACTACCTCGCGGTCATCCTGTGCTGGTTGATGGCGTTCCTGCCGGCCCATCGTGATCGCTCCCTCGATGTGCGTAGCGGGCGAGTCCAGCGACAGGTGACGTGTCCGGCGTGGATTCATCGGGTGTTCCGCGTCCAGCTCCTGATCGTCTTCACGTACGCGGCCGTCAACAAGTTCTATCCCGGCTGGTTGAACGGCGACTACCTGCGGTTGAACCTCGGGTCCAAAGGGGATCGGTGGCCCCTCGGCGCGCTTGTCGTCAAGCCGTGGTTCCAGACGTTTACGATCTATGCAGCCATCGTGTTCGATGCGGTCGTGATTCCGTGCCTGATGATCAAGCGCACCAGGTGGTGGGCCTTTGCGGGCCTCGTGGGATTCAACCTCTTCAACAGCATCGTCTTTCGCATCGGGATCTTCCCGTACATGGTGATTGCGACCACGGTGTTCTTCTTCGTGGACCTCTTCCGCAGTACGCCCCCGGGAGAGGAGTCCGTTGCCGGCGGCGACCCACTCCGCGGGTTGCACGTCGCCGTCGGTGTCTTGATGGCGGTGCAGTTGGTCTTGCCCCTGCGCCATCATCTCATTCCCGGGGACGTCACATGGACGGAGGAGGGGCACCGCATGAGCTGGCGGATGATGCTCCGGTCGAAATCCGGGGTGATCATGCTCGACGCCAAGGACGGTGCCAGCGGTCGTCGATGGACCGTGCCCCTTCAGAAATTCGTGGGCCCCCGGCAGCTCAGCCGGGTCGCCGTGAACCCTGAGTTCCTCTACCAGCTGGTGCAAATCCTGAAGGAGCACTACCGGGCGGAGGGGGTCAGCGAGCTGGAGCTCCGGGCGGGCTATAGCGCCGTCTCCCTGAACGGGAACCCGGCGGCTCCCCTCTACGACCCCGCGGTGGATCTGACCCGGGTCCGATGGTCGTTCCTGGGCCGGGATGATTGGGTTCTCGATGCGCCCCGTGCCCCAAAGTAGCTGGAGGTTGCTTCATGGAGGCTGCACGGGGGGATTCGCGGGTGCCCATGGGTCATCCAGTGGGTAGGGGCGGGGTAGGCTCTATGGAAGCTCGGTGATTCCCATCGGGGACTCGCCCTCCGGCCAGATCTGAGGCAATGACCATGCACACCACCAAGATTCTTCTCGTCGAGGACGACCGCCGGATTCGCATCGAAGTCATGGACGCCATGCGGGCCGCCAGCTTCGACGTGGAGGCTGCTGTCAGTGTCCAAGGGGCACGTGAGATGCTCGAGCGTGAGTTTGATCTCGTCCTGCTGGATCTTGGCCTGCCCGATGGCGATGGGCTGGACGTGTGCCGTGAGATCCGCGGCAGCGGACGAGGGGTGCCGATCTTGATCTTGACTGCCCGTGACGAGCCGGGACACCGCGTCCGCGGTCTGGAAGTGGGCGCCGACGACTACGTCGTGAAGCCCTTCCATATGCCCGAACTCGTAGCGCGGGTGCGCGGACTCCTGCGCCGCTCAGGCAGGCAGGTGGGGGACGGGGTGTACCGGCTCGGGGAACTCTGGGCGGATCGCGACCTGCGGCGTGCGGGCCGCGCGGACCTTGAGTTCACGCTGCGCCGGCGGGAGTTCGACTTGCTCCTGTTCCTGATGCAGCATCCCGGCCGGCCCTGGTCCCGCGAGCAGCTGATCGATCGCGTGTGGGGCTCCGAGTTCGACGGGGACGCGCGCACGGTCGACATTCACGTACGGCGTGTCCGCCAGCAGATCGAGCCCAACCCCAGTCGGCCCCGCTGGCTCATGACCGAGTTTGGTGTGGGCTACCGAATGCAAGAGGGGGCCTGACCCGTGTCTCGCACCAAGGTTGCTTGGCACCGCCGGCTTAGCGTTCGGTACGGCATCCTCGTCGCGCTGACGATCATCGCGTTCATCCAGGTGCAACCCTACGTGATGGACGCGGTTTCCCGTGGGTTCGGTATCCGCGTGAACGACCCGTTCGTGATTGCGCCCGATGAGATCGAATTCACGAACGTGTCGCTCCCGGCGCCATGTCCCATTCCTGAGGACGTCATACGCGGCGTCTTGGCGGCGGGGGAAGTGCCGGTGGAGTCCGGGGATCGAGTGCCGCTGGATGTGGCCCTTCGAACCTGGGAATGCGCGCTCACTCCGGAGTACGTCGTCGCCGGCCCAGACCTTGTGGTGATCGAGTCCAACATCGAGGGCCTTGAGCCCGGTTCGGTGATGTCCCCCGAGATGGAGTTCTCCGCGAACTACTTCCCGATCAAATCCAAGGCCGGCGATCTCCGCTGGCTTTGTTTCCCGATTCCTGAGTCGATGTCGATCCCCATGCCGCCGGGTTTCACAAGGCCCCCGGGCATGTCCGAATTCGAGGGGCTTTCCGCAACCATGGGGAGCGCAGAGCCGGCCAAGAGCATTCCGATGATGACGCTCACGGAGGCCCGGCCCATCGCTGCGGCCGAGCCGCGCGGTGAAATCGGCCGGCCCGTGGCCGAAGAGCCGTTCATCGAGGAGTACCCGGTCTTCGATTGGGGGTCGGGGGTCTGGAGCCTCAACGGGTACGAGCTGGACTCCGCCGTGCTCAAGAAGGGGGGGACCCTTCCCGATGGAACGCGGATCCTGACCGATGATCAGGCCCAAGCGCAGGAGGCGAATCGAAGGACCATCGAGATCATCGTGAGCTGGGTACTTCCGATCTCCGCGGCGCTGCTGCTCGGGATGCTGGTCTCCTGGATGATCACGCGCCGCATCGTGCGCTTGAGCGAAGCCGCCAGCGATCCGGCCATCGACTCCTTCGAGCTCCTGGGGCTTCGCGGCAACGACGAGATTGCGCGCCTGGGGGAGGCGCTTTCAGATTCCCGTGGCCGAGCCACGGGCCTCGTTCGGGAGCTTGCCGAGCGTGACGCCCAGCGCCGCGAGTGGTTTGCTCAGGTCTCCCATGACCTGCGTACGCCATTGACCGCCCTATCCGCCTGTTTGGACCGCGCCGTTCCCATGGTGGAGCGTGTTCCGCCCGGCCCAGGGCGGGAGGAGCTCGTGCGGACCATTGAAGTGGCGCGCCAGGACACGGAACGGGTGCACCGGTTGGCAACGGACCTTCTGGACGTGGCCAGGCTTGAGCTGCCGAATGCCTTGAGCCTCGAAGAGACTCTGCTCGAGGAGGTCGCCGAGCGAGTCGTCATGCTGCTCTCGCCCATCGCCGAGAGGGAGGGGGTTTCGCTCCTCCTCGATACGCCGAACCTCGCGGAATCCGCCGCGGTCATGCCCGTAGAAGCCGACCCGAGTCGGCTCATGCGAGTGCTTGAGAACCTGGTGAGGAACGCGATCGAGTACGCCCAGTCCCGGGTGATCGTTCGGGTGCAGCACGAAGACGGCGGTGCGCGAATCACCGTGTCCGATGATGGGCCCGGGTTTTCTGAGTCGGAGACGGGGGTAACGACCACGAAGGCCGATCCCCGCGCGTCCGCCCGGGCGGATTCTGCAGGGCTTGGGCTCGTGGTCGTGATGCGCGCCCTGGAGGCACACGGCAGCGTGCTGGAGCTTTCGAACCTGGCCCGCGGCGGTGCCAAGGCCTCGTTCGTGCTCCCCGCGAGCACGGTGACAGCGGACGCTGGATTCGAGGACGGGCCCGCGGCCGTCTCCGCTTAACGCGCGAGATCGCGGCGAGCCGGAGACGGCGGTCCGTTGGATAGACCGGGACTGGGCGCGGTCCACCGCGCTGTCGGATCTGGCTGACAGGTCTCGCTGGCAGTTCTCGTTATCTGGGCCGCAGTCCTGGGCAACCTGGGTGCAGGCGACCGGACTTCAGGGGGAAAGGACCGAGGCGGGGCACCGAGGTTCGAACGTCTCTGCAACGGGCGGCCCGGACGCGGCTCTCTGCCTCGGGCCACATTTTCTCCGAATCTCAGGCTGATTGGTACGCTGCGGCCATGTCCCTAGCGCCCCTTGTGATGGCCATCGTTGCCGCGAGCTCGTCCGTTCTTGTCCCCGACCCAGCGCCCCAGGAACCGTCCCAGGGGGTTGCCGAAACGACGCAAAACCGTGGGGTTTCGTTCCAGGAACGCATGGCTGTCTACGAGGGCCGGCGCATGGCCCTTGAGGGAGCGTTCGACGGGGCGAGTCCACCGTTCTCTTCCGATGCTGCCGAGGCGCTCCTGGCGGAGGTGAAGGCGGACCCTGAGGTGCCCCAGTGGTACGTCGGTGAAATCGCCGCCCTCGCCGGCAGCTTTGTCCTCGTGGAGGAGCTGGATGACGAGGCGCGCGAAGCGACCCTTGCGGCGCTGCGGGTGCGGCCCCATCCCGCCTCTCCTCCCCAGGGGATCATCGACGCATTCGAAGGGGCCATCGAGGCGCTTTCGGCGACCCTCGGGCCGAGCCACCCGGTGATCTCGCAGCGCTACTTTTTCCTCTCGAACATCACAGCCCAGGCAGGGCGCTGGGAGGAAGCGGTGGCGTACGCCGAGTCCGCAGTCAAGGCGGCCGAAGGGCTCGAGGGCGAACGCGGCGCGCAAACCGCGCTGCGCCGGATGTGGCTCGGGTGGATCTATCGCCGGCTCAGTCGCACGGAGGAGGCCGAGGCAGCGCTCCTCCAGGCCCGTGCGACCCTCGATCGATTGGGTACCTCGGATCTCGGTGTGTGGGTCGCGCCCCGCGCCCACGTAGACAATTACCTGGGCACCCTCTACACGGACCTCGACCGACTCGACGAAGCGGAGCCTCTCTTGACCGACTTCGTGCGCCGCGCGGAACAGACCTTCGGGCCGACGTCGACGGCTCACATCGGGGGCCTCAACAACCTGGCGTTGCTGTTGATCGCCATTCAGCGCCATGACCGTGCGGTGGGTGTTCTCGGGCGTTGCCTGGACCTGGCGGAGGCGGGGCTTCCGCCCGGGAGCCCGTTCCTCGCGACGGTCCTCGTGAACCTCGGCATGTCCGAGCAGCAGGTGGGGCGGTTCCACGACGCAAGGGGCCATCTGAAGCGAGCGATTGAGCTCATCGATCCACAGCACCTTCAGAAGGAGCTGGCCGTCCACGCCCGTTTGCAGCTCGCACGCCTGGCGCTGCTCGAGGGGCACCGAGACGAAGCGGTTCAATGGGCCAGCGAAGCCATCGCTGACCCCGCGGCCACGTCGGTGGTCCCCAGGGAGCGAGCGCTCATCAACGACGTGCTCGTTTGGACGATGATCAACATGGGGCTCTGGGACCGCGCCGAGACCTACCTGAGCGACTTCGAGGAGTCCGGCGAGGACATCTTTCCCCGGCATACGGAGTCACTCCGCGTGATCCTGGACGCTCGTACGAAGGACGAGGCGGTGGTGCGCGAGGAGTTCGAGGCGGTGATCAGGGAACTTGAGGCTGAGGAGCCTCCGGGCTCGGGCTGGGTGAGCTCTGTTCGTTCGAGGTACGCGTGGTACCTCCGCGGGAAGGGGGCGCTGGACGAGGCGCTGCAACAGCTCGAAAAAGCGGGGGAGACCTTCCAGAAGTCCCGGGATCAGCGCGTCGAAGGATTCGGTCGCTCAGCGTTCCACGCCAGCCCGCAGCCGTTTCAGGCCCTGGTGGCCTTCGAACTCGGTCGAGTGGAGCAGGCGCTGGGCGTGCTAGAGGCCTGGCGCGGGCGTTCGCTCCACGACTTGATTCAGGCCGCGGGGGACAGCCGTCGAGCGATCCTTCGCACGGATTTGGCCAGGGCTGAACGGTCGCTTGCAGCCCTTGAGAAGGGCCCCGCGGGGCAAAACGACGTGGACGCTGAGGGCCGGATAGAAGCCGAGTCGGCCCGGTCCGAGCTGCGGTCGAAGCGAGATCTTCTGAAGGAGGAGTTGGCGACTCCGGTGGCCGCCGCCTACAGCGAGCCGTCCGCGCTCGGGGAGCTTCGCGGCGCCCTCAACCCCGGGGAGCTCTACGTCGGCTGGACGCTCGTCGACTACTTCGGCCACAAGTCGCTGTTGGCGTGGACCCTCGGGAAAACGGGTCCGCCGCGCATGGCCCGCATTCAGGATGGGCCGGCGGTGATCGAGCGCCTGGTCGAATTTGCCGAGGGGCTTGGGACCGAAGCGAAGTCGGTTTTCGAGCCTGATCCGAAGAGCGTTCTCGAGGATGCGCGGGCGCTTGGGGATGTCCTCTTTGCCCTTGTGGGTGGGGATGGGCCAGCGCCCGAGCATCTCTTGCTTGTGCCCGGGGAACTGGACGGGCTGCCGTTCGAGGCCCTGATGCCTGGTGGCGAATGGGCCGGTGAGCGATGGACGATGTCCTACGCTCCGTCGGCCACGCTGCATGCCCTTCTCCGGGAGCGGACGTCACGGCCGGCGTTTCTCGGCTCGATTCTGGCCGTCGGGGACCCCGAGCTTCAGCGAAGGGATGACGCGGGCGAGCTAGTTGTGGCCGCACGTACCGGCACGAGCCTCGCGGACTTGCCGCCTGTGCCCGCCTCAGGCGTCGAGGCCAAGGCCATCGCGGCCATGTACCCGCGGTCGTTAGTACTGACGGGTAAGGACGCGAAGGAGGAAGCTCTCAGCGTCGTGGGCGCCGAGCACTCCGTCATCCATATCGCGAGCCACGCGCTCATCGGCGGCAGCGACCCCTACGGGACAGGGATTGTTCTGTCCCAGGTCGACCTTCCCGACGCCTACGAGCTTGCCCTTGCGGGGAAGCGGCCGGTGGATGGGTTCCTGTCGGTGCCAGAGATCGCGAGCGAGTGGAAGATCGACGCGGACCTTGTGACGCTGAGCGCGTGCCGGAGCGCCCTTGGGCCCGCCGTGCGTGGGGAAGGCTACGTGGGGCTCTCGAGTGCGCTCTTCCAGGCTGGGGCAGGTGCGGTGCAGGCGAGCCTTTGGGAGGTCCAGGACGAGCCGACGCGACTCTTCATGGAGGCGTTCTATCGGGAATGGCGTGCCGTCACGAAGGATGGCCCCTCCCCCCGGGCGAAGTCGATCGCCCTGCGCAACGCGCGCCGGGAACTGCGAGGGTTCGAGGTTGACGGTCGGCGCCCCTACGCCCACCCCGCCTTTTGGGCGGCGTTCGTGCTGATCGGGAACCCCGACTGATCCGGTGTCCGGCGTTGGACGCTACTCTGCCGCGTTTGCGTCTGTTTCTGTTTCGGGCACAGCGGCGCGCAGTGCCTCGAGCTTCTTCTGCGCCGCAC